>JAEESS010000075.1 GCA_016286445.1 Bacillota bacterium | reverse complement strand
CGGTGCGGATGCGCGGGTGCTTCCGGAACGCCTCGAGCGCCATCTCACGCGTGATCTTTTTGCCGTCCTTGGCGGTTGCGAGCACGGTGATGATGTGTCCGTGTGTGACCGGCGTATGCACGAGGATGCCGGTGGCCTCCACGTGCGGCATGATCGTCATCAGATCGACCGCCTGATGCGAAGGCGCCTTATCGATCTGCAGCGCGTTGGTCAGTCCGCGGTGATAATCGCCGGGATCTGCGACGCGGCGGATGATCGTGATCGCGACCTTTTCGATGCCGATCTCGCGGTCAAGGCAGTCGACGGTACGGATGAGACCCGTGGTGTTGCAGCTCGTCAGCTTCAGGTAATCCTGTCCGACGCCCTTTTCATAGTTCGCGTAGCCGTGGAAGAATACGTCCGCGACGGAGTTCTTTTCGCCGCCCTGGAAGATCGCTTTGACGCCGACCTTCCGGTACAGCTCCTTGTTCTTTGCGCCGACCCCGCCGGGGGAGGAGTCGAGCATGATATCGACGCTGCGGCAGAGCTCTTCAAACGTGCCGGCGACGGGGATGTCGTACCGGTCGAACGCTTCTTTGTCCGCGCCGTCGACCAGATACAGATTGTACCTGACGTTGTTCGCGCCGATCATATCGTTTTCGCGCAGCGCGCGGATCGCAAGCGTCGGAGCGAGATCCGCGATGCCCACGAGTTCCATATCGCCCTGCAGGGCGACGCCGTCAGCCAGACGCTGACCGATCGTGCCGTAACCGGCTACGCCGACTCTGATTTTTGCCATAAGAGACTCCTTTCCGATTTTGTCAAATTTCGTCGATCCGGACGGGACGGTTTTCTTTGAGAGACTTGCTGCATGCGAGCGCGAGCTTGATGGACAGAAGTCCGTCCTCGATGCCGACCCACGGATCCTTGCCGTTCTTCACGCAGTCGATGAACTCGCGGACCTCCGCCTGATACGAGCCCATGTAGCGCTCGAGGAAGAACCACAGCGGCTTTTCACCGGTCACGCCGTCCACCGTGGACAGGACAATGTTGGATTCACTGTCGTTTGCGTTCATCACGCAGCCCTTTGAACCGAACACCTCGCCGCGCTGATCGTAGCCGTACACCGCTTTGCGGGACCCGTCGATCGTCGCAAGCGCGCCGTTAGAAAGCTTCAGCGTGATCGTCGCCGTGTCCACGTCGCCCGCTTCGCCGATCGCGGGATCGATCAGGCACGCGCCCTGCGCATACAGCTCGACGATCTCCTGACCGGAGAGATAGCGCACCATGTCGAGGTCGTGGATCATCATGTCCATAAAGATGCCGCCGGACACCGCAACGTACTTGGCGGGTGGGGGCTCCGGATCGCGGGACGAAATGCGGACGAACTGCACCTCGCCGATCTTGCCGTCCTCGATCGCCTTGCGCATTGCACGGTAGTTGTGATCGTAACGGCGATTGAAGCCGACCTGATAGACGAGCTTCTTTGGGCTTGCGGCAAGCGCCGCCTTAACCTCTTCGATCTTTGCAATGCTCTGGTCGATCGGCTTTTCGCAGAAGATGTGCTTGCCCGCAGCGATCGCTTCGAGCGAGAGCTGCGCGTGCTGATCGGTCGGCGCGCAGATCAGAACGGCGTCGATGCGCGGATCATTCAGGATCTCGTGATAGTCCGCGCAGACGTTTTCGATGCCGACGGACTTTGCCCATGCGGCGACTTCGGGCTTCATATAGGGGTCCGCAAGCGCGACGATCTTCGCGTCCGGCACGCCCGTAAGAATGCTCTTTGCGTGGACCTGTCCGATGCGGCCCGCGCCGATGATACCGACATTTACCATAAAATACCTCCTGAAATGAATTGGAATCCTTTATTCGCAGTACGGCGCGCCCTTGCCCTCGACGAGCGACGCATAGGTGCGCTGTATTTTTGCCCAGTTCTGATCGCGGTCAAGCGCGACGCCTCTGCCGACGCCGGACACGATGAGTCCGACGCCCTTCTGCTCCATCGTTTCGCCGAATTCCCGCAAAAGCGCCGGCGCGCTGCCGGGCTCCGTGGAACGTCCGTCGAAGATGACGTGTACATAAACGTCCTTTACCCCCGCCTTCTTCGCCATGTCCAGAAGCGCCAGCGGATAGTCGATCGACCCGTGCGAGGACTTCTTGGTGAGCAGCGCGAAAAGGTGCAGCGCAGTGCCGCGTTCCTTGACGGTTTCGAGCGTCTTTAAGAATACCGGGTTTTCGGCAAACGAGCCGTCCTTCATGGCGTTGTCAAGCCGTACGTCGTCCTGCAGCACCACGCGCCCCGAGCCGAGGTTGATATGCCCCGCCTCGGAATTGCCCGTTTTGCCCTCCTTCAGTCCGACCGCGGGACCGGACGCCTCGAGCTTTACATAGGGGTAATTACTGAGAAGCATATCCCACTCCGGCGTCGGCGCCGTGAAGATCGGATTGTTGTCGGTCGGCTTGTCCAGTCCCCAGCCGTCGCAGATCAAAAGCAGTACCTTGCCGGCATGTCCGAAGCGAAACAGCGGGGATCCGGTCATTTCCGCAGGCTGCTCGAGCCCCATCGCGGAGAGGATCGTCGGCGCAACGTCGCAGAGCTTGCCGGAATCCTTCAGCTGCTCCGTGCCCTCGCCGAGCGCGACGCAGGCGACGAGATTGGTCGTATGTGAAACATGCGGCTTGCCCTCGGGCGTGTGCAGAACTTCAATATTGCCGTGATCCGCGGTGACGAGCACCGTGTAGCCCTTCTCGCGCGCATGGCTGACGACCTTGCCGACGTAGCGGCTGATCGCTTCGCAGGCGATGGGCTTTGCGGAATCGGAGGACGTGTGCCCGATGACGTCGCCGTTTGCAAAGTTTGTGACGATGAAATCATAGCCCTTGTCGACGCCGTCGCACAGGGTCTTCGCCACGTCCGGCAGTCTCAGCTCCGGCACGGTCTCGAACGGCACGCCCTTCGGAGAGGGGATGCGGATGTCGTCTTCGCCGTCGAACGGGATCTGATTGCCGCCGTTGAAGAAGAACGTCACGTGCGCAAACTTCTCGCTCTCCGCAAGGTGCATCTGCGTCTTTCCGTTTGCGGCGAGCACCTCGGCGAGCGTCTTCTGCACCTTGCTCGGCGCAAACGCGATCGGCAGATAGGTATAGCGCTCGCTGTACATGGTGAGGATGACGAAATCCAAAGGATCGAGCATCGTGCGCTCGAAGCCCTTGAAGTTCGGATCGGTGAACGCGTCGGTGAGCTCGGTTTCGCGCTCGCCTCTGCGGCAGCAGAAGATCACGCCGTCGCCGGGTTTCACAAGACCCACCGCGCGGTCGCCGTCATACAGGTTCATCGGCTCGAAGCCGTATTCCGAGCCGCCGTTGTTTGCGTAAATCCGTTCTACGGCGCGCGCCAGCGCGTCTCCGCCGGAAAACTTGTACTGTGCCATTGTCTGCTCCTTTCCGATGCTTACCTGATGCGCGGCGCGGGATCTTCCGCGGTCTCGGGACAGAATCTGCCGTCGCCCGGGAAGACCTTTAAAAGCTCGTCAAAGTGATGAATGATGCAGTCCGGACGGTTCTCCTCGGTGAGCTTGAATTCAAGCCCGCCGGGATATTCCGCGCCGACCGTGCCGGCAAAGTTCGACTGCTTTGCGCCGATGATGTCGCGCTTCAGGTTGTCGCCGACGAAGCAGCTTTCCTCGGGACGTACACCCGCTTCCGACAGCGCGAGGAAGTAGATCGCGGGATGCGGCTTTCTTAGCATCGTCACCGAGCTTTGCTGTACCGTGCAGAACAGGTCGCGGATGCCGTCGCGGTCGAGCCACTCGTCGATCTCGATCGTGCCGATCAGATCGCTGATGATGCCGACGAGATACCCGCGCTTTCTCAATTCGCGGACGGTCTCGACGCCCTTTTCGACGACCACGCGTTCGCCCTTCGCTCTGCGGAAGCAGTAGGTCAGCTCCTTTGCCGCTTTTTCGATCTTTTCGCGGTCCCATTCGGGCACGAGCCAGCGCGTCCAGAGCATTTCCTCCGGCGCTTCGCACATGTATTTCAGCGCCCATTCGCGGTAGCCGTCATAGCGCTTGTTCAGAAAATTATAGAACGTGTCGGAATCCATATCGGTGCCGCACAGCTCCTTGATGCGTCCGCGCGCCTCTGCGATAAAGGGACGGTTGTCCTCATCGACCACGCGGAATGTGCCGCCGAGATCCAGAAAAATCGCTTTGATGCCCTGTTTCATGCTCATACCCTCCGTACCTTGTCCCATGCGACGTGCGGCGCCTTCGGGAAAATCTCTTTGAGCTCGTTGAAATCGAAGATGACCGCGTCCGGGCGGTTCTCACCCGTGATCTTTTCCTTGGCGAGCTTCTCCGGCGTGGTGTAAAGAATGAACATGCCGTAGCCGGCAAGCCGCGTGCCTTCGACGTCGCGGTTCAGATTGTCGCCGATGTAGACGCAGCGCTCCGGGCGTACGCCGAGCAGATCGCACGCCTTGTTGGAGATCGCCGGGTCGGGCTTCCGGATGCCCTCCACGCAGGAGAGCAGCACCGCGCCGAAGTACTGTTCAAGACCGTCCGCCTTGAGCCAGCGCGGGATCTCCTGCGAGGTAACGAGATTGGAGATGATGCCGAGCTTGTAGCCGTTTGCGTAAAGATCTTTGATCGACTGCGCGCCGTTCGGCGCAACCACGCGGCGGCCGTCCTTGTTGCGGTACTCGATCGTCAGCTCGATCGCGTTCTTTTTGATCAGCTCGCGGTCATATTCGGGCGTCAGCCACTTCGTCCAGAGCTCCTCTTCCGGCGCTTCGCGCATGGTCTCGAAGCACCACTTGCGATAGCCCGCGTAGCGGTAATCGAGGAACTTGCAGAATTCGTCCGGATCGCCGGTCTCGCCGCACATCTCGGCAATCTTGCGGCGCGCTTCCGCTTCAAATGCGGCGTCGCGCTCGACAAGGCGCAGCGTGCCGCCCAGGTCGTAAAAGATTGCGTCAAATTCCCGTTCGTTCGTCATGCTCATTCTCCTTTCAGCGGCGGGAAGATGTCCAGAAGCTCGCCGATCCTTGTGATCGTGTAGTCCGGCTTTAAGACGATCTCCTGCGGCTCCTTTTTGATCGTGTCGGGTTCGTCGATGCGGATCATCATCGCAAAGCCCGCTTTGCGCGTGCCTTCGACGTCGCGGATCGGGTTGTCGCCCACGTATGCGCACTGCTCCGGCTTTTTGCCGATGGCGCGGCAGGCGAGAAAATAGATCTCCGGATCGGGCTTTCTCAGCCGCACCTTGGAGGACAGGATGACCGCCTTGAAATAGTGCGCCACGCCGTCATGGATCATCCAGTCCGGAATTTCGGTTTCGGTGATCGTGTTGGCGATGATGCCGAGCGTATAGCCGCGGCGGTCGAGCTCGATGATCGTGGATTTCACGTCGTCGCGTGGGACGCGTCTTCCGTCGTGATCGCGCCAGAGCCGGGTCAGCCGCCCCGCATGCGCGCAGACGCGCTCCGGATCGTAATCCGGCAGCAGGTGCTGGCTCCAAAGCTCCATCTCACCGGCGTCGAGCAGCGATTTTTTCACGCCCTTGCGGTAGGTTTCCCAGCGTTCCTGCAGCTTCGCAAAAAATACGTCGTGCGGCTCGGTCGCGCCGACCAGCTCCATCAGCTCGCGCTCGGCGGCGTCGGAGAATTCCTTGTCCGGAATCACGATGCGCAGGGTGTTGCCGACGTCAAAGAAAATGGTGTCCGTCATATGCTCCGTCTCCTTTACTGAAATGGTTTATCGTCCGTTGACCGACCGGAGGATCTCCGGCAGCTCATAGAGTTCATGGATCACAAAGTCCGCCTGCGGGGCGTCTGCGCCCTGGAAGGCGGCGTCCCGGTGCGCGATCGAGGGGTTGTTCAAACGCACGACCAGCCCGAGATGCGCATTCTTAGCGCCCAGCACATCGCGCGAGATCGTGTCGCCGACATAGCCGGTCTCCGCAGCCGTCACGCCCATGCGCTCCAACGCGATGGCAAAGATGCGCGGATCGGGCTTGCGGATGCCGGTTTCGCTCGACATCACGATACATTCCATGTACTGCGCAATGCCGTATTCGTTCAGCATGTGGGGAACAAGGGAGGTCGAGATGATATTGGAAACGATCCCCATCCGGATCCCCATGCGGTGCAGTTCTTCGATCGTTTCCTTAAGACGCGGCTTGCGCATCATCGTCAGCCGGTCGTAGTCGTACTGAAAGCTCAGTTCTTCCGCAATGGGTGCAAGCCGTTCTTCGCCGATGTGAAATTCCCTGAGATAATGCTCGTTCCAGATCTTCGCTTCGGGAAGCTCCGTAAGCGTCCGTTCCGAAAGATGCTTGTACGCTTCGGCGTTTTCGTGCAGGGAAACGGCAAGACGCTCCGGCGTCGTGTCAAGCATGATTCCGTAATCGGAAAGGCGGCGGATCAGCCGTTCCGCATACCGGACCATCGAGTCCTCCTTGCGGATCACCGAATGCAGTGTGCCGCCGAGATCGAACAGCAGAGTTGTGATCATCTTGCCCCTCCGTGCGCCTATGTTTACGTAAACGTTTTCGCTACTGTAATTGTATCTCAGAGCGAGAGGTTTGTCAATATGAAAATACATCGTTTTTGAATGAATATTCCCGGATCCGTCGCAGGCGCTGCAGCCAAAGCGTTCCCTTTGTATTAAAGAAGAAACACGATTCTTTGCGGTGCGAACCGCTGAAACCGTCCCTGTATGGAAAACGAAAACCGCATTTTATCATTTTGTTTGCTTTCTTTCATTGACAAACGGGAAAAACGGTTGTACAATCAAGTATATGAAAACGTTTGCGTAAGATTTACGGAACCGACAAACGGAGGTATCTCATGGCAGTTGTCACCCTGAAGGACGTCGCAAAGGTCGCGGGCGTCTCCTATGCTACGGTCTCCCGCGCGCTGTCCGGCAGCCCGGAAATCGGCGAAAGCACCCGGAAACGCGTCATCAAAATCTGCGAGGAAATGGGCTATACGCCCAACGCCGTCGCACGGTCGATGGTGATGAAGCGCACGAACATCATCGGGCTGATCGTCACCAGCATTGACAACCCGTTTATGAGCGAAATGACCGCGCATCTGGAGATCTATGCGCGTCAATGCGGCTATAATCTGATGGTTTGCAACTCCTCCTATGACCCCGCGCTCGAAAAGGAAGTCTTTTCGCTGCTCGTCGGACGCAAGGTGGACGGCATCATCATGATCCCGGTCGGGTCCGAATCCTACGACGCGCTGAAGATGCAGACGGCGCAGGTGCCGACGGTCTTTATCGGCGAAAACATGATGGATCTGCCGGAAAACTACGTCTCCGTCGACAACACGGCAGGCATGCAGCAGGCGACGGAATATCTGTATTCGCTCGGGCACCGCAACATTCTGTATCTCGGCGCGCGCGACAACAGCATGACGCACAAGCTTCGCGCAGACGGCTACTATAACGCCTGCAAGAAGCTCAATATCGAGCCGAACGTGCTGCGAAATTCCAGTGCGCGCAGCTCGGTGCAGGTCGGCTATGAGCTTGCGAAAGCGCATTTTGAACAGCCGTTTTCGGAAACGGCGATCCTGTGCGCGGCGGACACGCTGGCGATCGGCGTCATCCAGGCGGCATATGAGAAGGGCATCCGCATTCCGGAGGATCTTTCCTTGATGGGATTTGACAACATCACGTTCTCCGCGCTGCCGCCGATCTCGCTGACCACGGTGAACCAGCCGAAGCTGGAGCTTGCCGTTTCTGCACTGGACATGCTCTTGAACCGCATCAAGCGCCCCGAAACGCCGCACACCAAGACCATTCTTTCCCCGTCGCTCGTGATCCGCAATTCCTGCCGTGCGATCGGAAACAATTGAGGGAGGCTCTATGTACCGTTACGAACTGCATCTGCACACCGATGAATCGAGCAAGTGCGGGCATGTGCCCGCCGCCGATCAGATCAAAACGTATCATGCGCTCGGCTATCAGGGCGTCTGCGTGACCGATCATCTGCACAACACGCAGATTGCGCATTACAACGTGCCCGACGACTGGGACGCGATCGTCGACCGGTATCTTGTCGGCTACCGCGCGGCAAAGGCGGCGGGAGATGCGCTCGGCATGGACGTGATCTTCGGCGTTGAGCTGCGCTTCCCCGAGAACGACAGCGACTATCTGATCTACGGGATCGACGAAGCGTGGCTCCGCAAAAATCCGTGGATCACGAAACTGGATCATAAAGCGTTCTTTGATCGGTATAAGGATGAGGTGCTGATCATCCACGCGCATCCGTACCGCAACGGCTGCAACGAGGTCTTTTACGACTGCGTGCACGGAATCGAAGTCGTCAACTGCAATCCGCGGCACGACAACCGCAACGAGCTGGCGCTGAAGCTGTGCAAGGAAAATCCGCATCTTTACCGCACGGTCGGGTCCGATGCGCACCAGATCGGCGACGAAGGACGCGCGGCGATCCTGACCGAAAAACGCATCCGCGACTCCTATGAACTCAAGGACGTCATCACGTCGGGACAGTACAAGAACTGGTGTCCCGAATTCGATCGGATCATCAAAGAAAGCGAGGAAATACCGCATGTTTGACAGTATGATCATCGGGCAGATCACGCTCGATCACAACATCGACTACGACGGCAGAGAAGAGTTTATCAACGGCGGCGCGGTCACCTTTTCGGGCTATGCCGCGGCGGCGATCGGACATTCGGTGGCGGTCGTACCGAAGGGCAACACCAAGGTGATCGACCCGTATAAAGTGTTCCGGGACAGCAAGGTGGAGAAGATCTTCCCCGTCGAGTCGGAAACCTATACCGAGATGCAGAATACCTATTTCACGCCAGACCGCGAACGGCGGCGCAGCTTGAATACCAAGGGAATCGAACCGTATCAGCCGTCCGATCTGCCGGACGCGCAGGCGAAGATCTACCATCTCGGCGGTCTCGTTGCGGGCGATTTTCCCCTTGCGTTTGTGGAAGCGTGCGCCGCGCGCGGCGACGTCGGACTGGATGTGCAGGGCATGATGCGCTACCGCAATGAAGACGGAACGCTGGAGCTTCGCGATTGGCCGGAGAAAAAACAGTGCCTGCCGCTGATCCGGTATCTCAAGACCGATGCGGCGGAGGCGGAAATGCTGACCGGTACCGACGACCGCGAAAAGGCGGCGTTCCTGCTGTGCGAATGGGGCGCAAAAGAGGTCCTGATCACGCATAACACCGAGGCGATCGTCTGCGACGGCAGCAAAATCTACCGCGCGCCGCTGCGTCCGCGCAATCTGTCCGGCAGAACCGGCAGGGGTGACACGACCTTTGCCGGGTATCTTTGCGAGCGTCTCGACCACGACATCCCGACCGCGCTTGAATTTGCAGCGGCGCTGGTCTCGCTCAAGATGGAAACGCCGGGACCGTTCAAAGGCACCCGGCAGGACGTTCTCGCATACCTCAACCGCTTCTATCGCTGATCCCGCGGTTCAAATCGCTCGAAGCATACAAGCTGCTCTGTTTTTCAGAGCAGTTTTTTTGACTGCGCCATTTGTTTAGCAGCAAATCTGCAGCGATCCTTTACGTCGTTTTTTCGGATTGCACAGTCAAAGAAAAAGCGCCCGCGTGTATCCGCTTCGTTACAGAGAAAGATCGCGCACTTCTCGTGCGTACGATCGAAAAGACCGCTTCGCGCCCGTTCTTGCTGCCCGGGCATATGAGCAGTCGCGCTGCAGGTGCACTCTGCAAGAAGTTGGCAGCGACAGGTTTTCAATGTGAGGGTGTTAGAAAATCCGAGCGATACCTTTTCATGGCAGCGGCGACGGATCTGGTTGAATTCGCAAAAACCCATCTTCCGATCCTGTTGGGAACGCAGGTCACCGTTTCCCGGAAGCAGATTCCGCGTCCGGTCAACCGGGATAATTGATGCATGACATTCGAATATGTTCAGCAATAGCACAGATGCTCTCTGCGCTATTAGTCACCGGTTATTTCACTCTTTTCATCTTTTCTAAAAAGAAACTAGTGTTGTAAGAACTTGATACAAAAACAAGATGAATTATAATAGAAAAAACCGATCATTCATTTTGCAAAGGAAAACGGATTAAACTAGCAAAGGCCGACAGGGTCTTTTTCTTTCAAACAAAAGGAACTCGGCTTGTGTGTGCTTTGCGGAGACCATCAGCAACCGCTTTGTCTATCCTGAAACATATGCAGGCCCATTTCCCGTGAGAGATGCTTCATCATCTCGCAGCCGGCGATGCAGTTTCCCTTTTGATCCAACGCAGGACCGTAAATCCCGATTCC
>JAEESS010000014.1 GCA_016286445.1 Bacillota bacterium | reverse complement strand
ACAGACGTCAACGTGATTTCCACATTGACGTCCGTTGGAGAATTGGTAGCGGCGATCCGATTCGAACGGATGACAGGTCGGGTATGAACCGACTACTCTGGCCAACTGAGTTACACCGCCATTGGTATGGTTATTATAGCGGATGATTTTCACCCTGTCAAGGCTTTTTTTCGGAAGCGGTCACACTGCCCGGTTCCGGGCGGCGCTGCCGTTTCGGGCGGGTGGGCGGCGTACTGCCGGTATCGGCTGTCGGCGATCAGAAAAACAGGCTTGCGGCGCCGACACCGATCGCAAAGCTCAAAAGGTTTGCGACGAAGCTGAAGAGCAGCAGGCGCCTGCGGGAGATCTCGCGGTATTTTTTTGTATAGAACCAGAACTCCAGCCCGACGACGGCAAGCTCCAGGACCGCGAGCACCGTCCAATAGATCCAGCGCTGCGGTGCGAGCTGAAGCGTCAGGACCGCCACCAGGAGATTCATCAAGGGGTTGGTGATCGCGTTGATCGCAAAGACATATTTGACCGGGCGGATCCGAAAGCACAGGGCGGCGAGAAATTCAAAGAGCAGCGTCAATCCGAGCGGCAGAACAAACGCCAGAACGATCAAAATCGCCGTAAGCACGCCGCCGGCGCAGCTGTTTCCGCGGGGATAATATGTGCCGTTTGCGGAAAGGCTGTTCGTTGCGCCGTCGTACCGGTAACTGCCCCAGCCGACGAGCTGCACGAACTCCGTGCGCGTCTCTGTGCCGTCCGGCGCGGTGCAGACGAGGCAGAACGACGTCTCGTCCGATTCATAGCCCATCCCGATGGTGCCGGTCGTTCTGTCCGCGATCTGCGTGCGTGTCGTGCCGTCCTCTCTTTGGAAAACGACCTCGATCTGCGTTCCCTCTTCCACATTCTCGCAGCCGATCTCGATGTACCAGGGAATGGGCGCGTTCGCGCTCGCGGCATGTGGCAGAAGCAGCATGATCGCGACGAGCAGCAGAATGACGATCCGTTTTTTCATGGGCGTTCCTCCGGGCGTTTTTTTCAGTATACCACATCGGCGAATCGTTCGCAAAGGCTTTTCAAACGCGACAGGATACGTTATAATGTAAAAGAAGAAACATGCCCTTCCTTTCGGAACGGTCTGACATATCCTGAGGTCGGAGGCAATATGGAACAAAAACCCAAAAGCAAACTGATTTTCCTGATCATCCCGATCGTGCTGGTGCTGATTGCGGGCGCCGTATTCGGCGTATTCTATTTCCGCACGGAAAAGACGTACCGGAACGCGCTTGCGGCTGGCGCCGAGCTTCCGTACGACGAAGCGTGCGCCGTGCTGAACGATGCGATCCGCACCCTTGACGGCAAGCCCATGTTTGCGGAAAAGCAGAGCGAGCTGACCGTCCTTCTGGGCGATCTCGTTTACCATCATTCGTTTGAGACCGCCATGCAGGAAAGCGGCACACTGCCGTTTGAGGAAGCCTGCGCCGCCATCGAAAACGCGATGAAGCAGCTGGAGGGAAAGCCGAAGTACGCCGAATCGTACGAAGCGCTGCAATCGGAATATCTCGCGCTGCGCGCCGCGGAGATCGACCGCGCGATCGATGCGGACGAGACGGAATATGCGATCTCCCTGATCCGCTCCGTTCCGGAAACCCTGGCGCCCGCCTTCTATGAACGGATCTCCGCCAAGGCGGAAGCGCTTGCCGCCCAAGGCAAAAAGCTCGAAGCCATCGCGCTGTATGAGCAGCTCGGGTCCTATTCCGATTCCGAAGCGCGCATCGAAGACCTTCGCGGTCAGATACGCTTTGAAGAAGCTGCCGCGGTCTTTACGGGCGGCAACTATGACGAGGGCGTCGCCGCGCTGCTTGCGCTCGGGACCGAGCAGGGCGCTGCCGCAGCGGAGGAATTGAAAGCGCAGAAGGCGGCGCGCAGAGAGACGCTTCGCGCGGAAGGCGCGGCATCGATCGCCGCCGGCGCTTGGCATACCGCTTGGCTCGACCGGGGCGTTGTTCGCTTTGCGGGCGATGCGCGCTATACCGTGCCGGAGACCGAAGCCGACCGCGTCTTTTCGGGACTTGCCTCGATCATGGGGCTCAAGGACGGCAGCGTGATCCTTTTCGGCGAAAGCTTCGGCAGCGAGGACGCGATCCGGGCGCTTTCCGGCGTTCAGGACATGGCGCTCGGGCTCAACCACGCGCTGTTCCTTCTCGAAAACGGCACGGTGACGGGCGTCGGGAGCAAGGCGCTCGGCAAGCTGGACACGGTCGATTGGACAAACATCGCCGACGTTGCCGCCGGCGCGTGGCATTCGGTCGGGCTCAGGTCCGACGGCACGGTCGTTTCGATCGGCAACAACGGTTTCGGACAATGCGATACGGCGGACTGGAGCGGCATCGTTTCGGTCGACGCCGGGCTTTGGCACACCGTCGGTCTCAAAGCGGACGGTACGGTCGCCGCCTGCGGCGACAACACCTACGGGCAGTGCGACGTCGCCGGCTGGACGGATATCGTCGCGATCTCCTGCGGCGCATGCTATACCGTCGGGGTCAAGGCGGACGGCACGGTCGTTGCCTGCGGCGACAACGCCGCGGGACAGTGCAATGTCTCCGGCTGGACCGAGGTCGCGGCGATCGACGCGGGCGCATACCACACGGCGGCGGTGCGCATGGACGGCACGCTGCTTTGCGCGGGCTCCGCGCCGCACGAAGCGCTTCCCGAAACCCCGGTCTTCGAGTCCGATTACGCGGTCGACCCGGCAGAAAACGCCGCTGCGGCGGAGAACGCCATCGAAACCTTCTATGTCGAGGGGCTCGATTCCGTGCTCGGTCCGTGGCTGTATCTGGATCCGCAGGGCGCGGCGCTGATCTGCATCGACGATTCCGAGGAACGCCCGCCGTTCCGCGCCGACCTGCTGGCGACGGCGGATTCGCTGCCGCAGGGTCGTGTCGCTGTCCCGAAGTCGAGCAGCAATGAAAACAATGCGATACTTCGCGATCTGACGACCGAAATGCCGGAGCGGCAGGCGCAGAAGGCGCATGCGGTCGTTGCCTTCACCGGCGATTATATCGGCTTTACCGCGAACCGCAAGGGCGTGATGATCCGCAACGGCATCGTCTATTACGACCGCGACGAGATCGGCTCGATGGCGATCCTGCCAAACGGCACGCTGCAGTATTATGAAAAGGGAGAGATCAATGCGGCTGCGCTTTCGGAACAGGGCGTAAAGGACAGCTTTTCCTTCCGCCCGCTGCTCGTGAAGGACGGCAAGTCCATGCTCGAGGGGCAGGAGTTCACCGAATACACCATGCGCGTCGCGTTCGGCTACAGCGATCCGTATCATTACATCACGCTTGTCTCGCTCCGGGACCGCATCTATCAGTTGACGCATACCCGGTCGGCGGAGATCATGCTGCGCTACGGCGCAAAGCTCGCCTACAACCTCGACGGCGGGCATTCCACCTCGCTCTGCTTCATGGGAAGGGAGCTTTCGCTGGTTTCGCTTCTGGACGGACAGCACCACAACATCCGCGCACTGTCGGATATCGTGATCTTCCTCACGAATCCCGCGGTGCAGATCCCGTCGGATCCGTCCGACGAATAAACCAACACAAATAAACGAAGGGAGATCCTCCGAACGGAAGATCTCCCTTTTCCTTTCTGATTCTTTACGGAAGGAACGGCGCGACCGCGATGTTCTCCTCGAACATCTTCCGCATCGCAAAATACCGCGGATGCTCGCGCCAGCCGAGCTTGGTCGATCCCGACGACACAAGATCAAATTCCGCATTCGGGAAAGCGTCTGTCAGCTGCCGGATGCCCTCTTCCCCTACCCGCTCCGTCACCAGACAACCGAGCCAGATCCGTTCCAGCTTTTTGCACTGCAGCAGCGGCGTAACGTCCTTGACGCGGGTGATGATGAGATTGACGTCCAGCAGTTCCGGAAGGTTCGCAAGCGGCGAAATGTCCGAACAGTGGCACATGAACAGCTCCAGATATTTGAGCTTCGTAAGCGATCCGATCGGCGTAAGATCCACAAGATCCCAGTTGTTGGCAAGGATCAGCACCTGCAGATTCGGAAGCGCTTTAATCCATTCGATGTCCGAGATCGCGTTGTGCCCGAGGTCCAGCGCAATGAGATCCGTACAGTAGCGCAGCACCTCCACGTCCTTCGTCTTCATGCGGTTGGTGGTGTATCCGCTCTGCATCGTGGAAAACGCGACCGCGTCCGTCGGAATGCGCCAATGACTGAAATGCACCGTCCAGACGATCCCCGCGTTCGGATAGCGGTCCCGGAGCGCGGCAAGCTGCTCGTTGGAGAGCGAACAGTCGTGCAGCGCAAGCTTTCTGAGCTTCGGAAGCCGCGCGATCGCATCCGAAAACGCCTCATAGGAGTCGATCTTTGCGCCCGAAAGATCCAGCTCCTCCGTAAAGCTGTCCCAGGATCTGCCGTTTAACAGCACCGTGCGCCGGAACGCAACGGCGGGAAACCGATCCGTGACCGCGTTGAGCTGTTCCTCGGAAAGCGTCGTTTCCGAAAGATCCGCCTCCGAGAGCTTCGGAAAGCACGCAAGATATCCGGCAAGCGCCGCGGGATCCTGTTCGCCCGAAAACGCAAGCGTCTCCGCATCGGAGTCCGACGCGCCGTAGACCGCATCCGTCCAGAGGAACCGCACCTCCGGCGCTTCCCGCTCCGCCGCGAAAACCGCCGCCGCGTCCGCTTCCGTTTCGGAAAGATCGATGCATTCGATCGCGGGACAGCGGGAAACGACCGTTTGGATCTCCTCGGAAAGCGCTGCGGACGCCGGCACGGCATAGCGCTGCACCGTTTCGCACGGTTCGCCGCCGATCAGCAGCTGTCCGACAAATACGATCTCCGGTTTGCGTTCCTTTAGCTCGGTCCATGCGCGCTCAAACGCGGCAAGTCCGCCCTCCGTCTTTGCGGGATCAAAGCTTCTTGTCAGCTGCACGCAGCGGCACTCCGGAAAGCGGTCGATCGCCTCCGCGAGCGGTTCAAGATCCGATACCGGCTCGGAAACCGTCAGCACGTCCTGATCGGTCGTAAACGTCTGTCCGTACAGCCCGACCGTTTCGACGGGCGCCGGCGTCTCCTGCCGCGGCGTCTGCTCCGGCTGCACCTGCGGCGCCAAAGGCGTCCGCTCTGTCTCCACGACCGCAGGCGTGCTGCACGCAAACAGCAGCAATGTCGTCGTAAAACAAATTGCCGTTCCGATTCGCCTGCTCAACCGCATGGTTTTTTCCCCCGAATGCTCTGTGATGCTTCAGTATACCATACCCGTCCGCTCCGTGCAAGCGGTTCCCCCGCCCCGTTTCGGTCGGACTATATATTATGAATCTGTCCCATAAAAGGTCTTTTCTTTTTTTCGTTTTCTGTTATACTGTTCGCATACGAACATTTGTTCGTATTATCCGCAGGAAAGGAGATTTGAAATGTGCGTAAAAGAATGGAAGCGGATTGCAGAATGGGAGGCGGTGCACTATCGGGAGCGAAAGGCGTTTCTGCAGGGCGTCGCGGATGCGGCGTGCGGAACGACGGCGCGCGCGCAGCAATACCGAAGGTGGGTCGAAGCGGTGGAAAACGTATACCGTCATCTTGAACGGACCGATCCGGAGCGGGCGCGGTTCTTTCGGCTCTGCTACGGTCTGGACGGCGGCAGAAAGCTGCATGACAGGAAGGGTCTTATGTCGCTGACCTTTTCGTTTCATGCATCGCAGTCGACCCTGTATCAATGGAGAAGCGAGGTGCTGTCGCTGCTTTTGATCGCAGCCGCCGAAACGGGCGCGCTGCAGCCGTTCCGCAGCGGTAAGGGGCAATAGGATGCGGAAGGAGCCGTGCATATTCGGCTCCTTCTTCTATGCATCATACAATCGTTTTTCTGTACACAACTGATTATATGTACCGTATTCTGTGTTTTTCGCGGGAGATTATGAATTATACATTGAGTATTCAACCGTGCTATACCGCATATGCAAGGCAGTCAAAACGGTGGATAACCCCGAAAAAACCGATGCCGTGCGCCAAAAAATGTGGATAACTGTGTGGACGGTGTGGAAATGTATGCGATTATGCACGCGGTTTCGTGAGAATGAATATACATGCTCCGGCGCGGCGTTTGTCGAAAAGTCCCGATGAACGGGGCGGTTTTCGTTTTGACCGCACAAAACAGTTTATGCATACTGAAAATATATCAGATCTGCGCGGCAGGCGCCGTTTCCCATGCCCGATCGGCGGAAAACGCGGCGCTGTCTGCACTTTTACGAAATGTACAAGATTTTCTTGCTATTTTAGCATCGGCACGCTATACTGTATGCGTCATGAAGCGGCTATTCATCATTTGCATACTGAGCCTGTTGATCGCGTGCAGCGCGGTCGTTTCGGAAGCGCCCTCGCCGTCGTTTATTCCGTCGCGTTATGAAACAATCCCGCGACCAACGGCTTCGCCGGAAACGATCGAGCTGTTCGTGCCGACGGCTACGCCGGAACCGACAGCGACGCCGGAACCGACAGCGACGCCGACACCGGAGCCGACCGGTCTTTGCGGCGCGCGCTATCCGGGCGCGTTCTCCGAAACACCGGTCCTGACGGAGGACAGCTATTCCGACAGCGGCTTTTCCGTTACGATCACGCGGTACGACGATAATTACGAGATCTGCAGAAATCTCGTTGTTTACTATGTCGCCGACGTGTATATCCAGGACATTGAGCGCTTCCGGACTGCCGCCGCGGTTGATTTCTCCTCCGACGACATCGACTATGTAAAAAACATCGCCAAACAAAACAACGCGATGCTGGCAATCTCGGGTGATTATTTCAATTTCAAGGACAACAAATATGTAAACAAGGGGCTGGTGATCCGCAACGGCGTTCTCTACCGGGACACGTTCGACACGAATCACGACCTGTGCGTTTTGTATCGCGACGGCACGCTGAAGACCTTTGACGTCGGGACCTTTACCGTTGAAGAGATCATCGCGCAGGATCCGTGGCAGGTCTGGCAGTTCGGTCCGGCGCTGTTTGACGAAAACGGCAAGCCGAAGGAAAAGGATCAATTCAATTCCTCCCTCGGCGGCATCCATCCGCGCTGTGCGATCGGCTACTACGAACCCGGACACTACTGCTTCGTCGTTGTCGACGGCAGGGACGGGGATTATTCCCTCGGCGCGGATTTCTGGGAGCTCGCGCCGATCATGAAAAAGCTCGGCTGCACCGTCGCTTACAACCTGGACGGCGGGCAGTCCGCTCAGATCGAGTTTAACGGCAAGACCCGGAACAAAAGCGGCGGCGGCCGTATGATCGGCGACATCATCTTCTTCTGCGCCGAAGAGGGCTTTTCGCCGTACGAGGAGTAACAGATCCCATCCGACGGTCTCCGCACAGGGGACCGTTTTTGTATGCAAAAGCGGGAAAGCCTTCGCCTTCCCGCTCCGTATCCTTCATTCCTTCATCTCTTCATTCCTTCAGTCCCAGATGCGGTACGCCATCAGGAAGTGCTCCTGCCAGTACTTGCTCTTCAGGATGCTGCTCGACGTGATGCGGACCTGTCCCTGCGAGGACGAAGCGTCGATCATCTTGCCGTCGCCGAGGTAGATCCCGACGTGACCGGTGGACATCGAATCGCCCTTGAACACGAGGATATCGCCGCGCTTTAATGCGCTCATCGAGCTGATGCGCTTATACTTCGAGCACGAGCGCCAGATGATGCTGGTCATGTAGCTCTGCCGCACGCCGGCGTGGTTCAGGCACCAGTAGACGAAGCCGGAGCAGTCGAACGAGTTCGGACCCTTCGCGCCGCGCACATACCGGCAGCCGAGCTTTGATTCCGCGACCTCGATCAGCTTTTCGACGCCCTTCTTATGCGAGGATCCGCTTGCGGTCGACGACGCCGTCGCGCCGCCGGTGGCGCCGGGCTTCGGCGTTGCGGTCTTCTTGGGATCGGGCTTCGGGGTCGGCGTCTTTTTGACCGACGCCGTCTGCGCGGGCTTCGCCTTCGCGCTTTCCAGCTTTTCCTGCGTTTTGGCGTTGATCTCGCCGCTCTGCGTGAGTCCGTTGCGCTTCTGGAACGCCTTGACCGCCTCGACCGTCGTTTCGCCGTAATAGCCGGTGACCTGGCTTGCGCGGATGTAGCCGAGCTTGTACAGCTTCTGCTGCGCCGCGCGGATCGTCGAGCCGCTCATGCCGAGCCGCATGGCGTAATGCACCGCGTCCCTGCTGTCGATCTGCGCCATCGTTGCGGGACCGAGGCAGCCGTCGCGAACAAGGCCGTTCGCTTCCTGGAACGTCTTGATCGCCGAAACGGTCTTGTTGTCCATCTTGCCGGTGCAGGCGTAGCTGCTGTCGAGATAGCCGAGCTTTTGGAGGCGCTTCTGGTACGGCACGATGCTGTCGTCCGAATCGCCGGATTTGTAGTAGTTGCCGACGACGTCGCTCGAATACAGCGCGTTCAGCGTCTTTGCGCCGACCTTGCCGTCCACCTTGAGCTTGTTCGCGCTCTGGAACGCGCGCACCGCCGATGCGGTCTTTTCGCCGAAGGTCGACGTGCGGCTGTTCTTGTCGAGGTAACCGAGCTCGTAAAGACGCTCCTGCACCTCCTTGACGTCGTCGCCCTCGTCGCCCTCCTGCATGACGTATTCATGTGCCGATCCGCTCATCAGCAGCGCATAGGTCGTCTCGCCGATGATGCCGTCCGGCAGCAGATCGTTGTGCCGCTGGAACGTGACGATCGCGTCGTGCGTCTGATTGCCGAAATAGTCGGTCGGCTCGTCCGGGTCCATATAGCCGAGATCCATCAGCGTTGACTGCACGGTGAGGATCAGCGCGTCGGTATCGCCCTTTGAAAAGGTTCTGCCGTTCAGGTAATTCGTCTCCTCCGGAACGGGCGTTTCGATCGGCTCGGGCGTCTCCTCCGTCTCGACGATCGGCGCGGGCGTCGGCAGCGGAAGCGCCGTTGTGCGCACGTCGCCGGAATGATCGACGATCACCGTGTCGTTCGGCAGCGCAAGGTTCGGGATCGCGGGCGGTTCGTTTGCGACCGCTTCCGTTTCGCCCGCAAAGCTCGGACGGCTTGTCCCGCAGCGCGCAATCGCAAGGCTGCCGCTGACGATCCCGATCAAAAGTCCGATCAAAAGGATGATCGCCGTGACCGAGATCAGCACGCGCAGCGGTTTTTGCGGAACGATCCGCGCAAATTGTGTGCGAAGGCTCTCGAAGAGGACCTTAAAGGATGATGTTTCCTGTTCCATACTCTTTTCCCTCAATTCATACGATACCACACAAATGTGTCATAAATGCGTACGAATCCGAAACATTTCAGCCCTGCGGATAGGTGGACAGCGCGGAGAGCAGCTCCTCGCGGATCTGCGCCCGCCGCCATGCCGGCGCGAGCAGCGTCGTGTGCTTGAGATTGTTGACCAGGAACCGGTGCACCGCTTCCCACGGCGCGTCGATCTCGGCGCGGATCGTTTCTCCCTCGCGGCGCATGTGCACGCCGTCGCCGAACGCGTCCAGCAGCGCGCCGGCAAGGTGCTCGGCACAGAGCACCGTGTGCAGCTCCTTGACGTCGGTCAGATAGATGGTCCGGTTCACATACGCCGGAACGTCGAGCCCGTCGCGGCATTCGATCAGCGTTTCCGCCGGGCGCGCGGGCGTATCGGTCACCGTGACCTGCTCCATGAGATCGCAGCGGTAGTGCAGAAGCCTTCCGTAGCCGGACACGGACACGATCACATAATAGTATCCCTCCGCCAGAAACAGCGCGTACGGCGACACCGTAAACGGCGTTTCCCGCTGCGGCTTCTTTTTTCCGTCCGCCTGCACGACGGCGTACAGGAAGCTGATCATCAGCTTCTGTTCGATCGCCGCCTTGATGAGATCGAGCGTTTCAAACACGGTTTCCGCCTGCCTTCCCGTTTCCGCTTCGGCAACATAGACCGGCACCGGATCCTGGAGCCTCATAATCTCCCGCTCGGTGCGTTCGGAACGCGGCGCGCGAAGGTACGCATCCAAGGCCGCGGGGTTATGCTCGTGCGGCACGCTTCCCGCGTCCGTCTTCAGGTAATACCCCTTGCCGTTTTCCTGATAGGTGGAAAGCGGGAAGCCCATCTCCTGCAGCAGCAGCAGGTTCCGCCCGACCGCCTTGCGCTCGGCGATCATGCCGTGATCCTGTTCCAAAAATTCGATGATATGACGCGTCGAAAGCGGATTCGCCTTCCCGGCATGCTGCTCCAAAACGCGCAGGATGCACAGCGACAGCGCTTTTTTACCCTTTGTTTCTGCCATAAGAATGCTCCCCTCAGTCCTCGTAATAATCCCCGCGCCGATAATCGTACAGCACGCCCTCGTATTTTTTCGGTTCCTCCAGGACCTTTCCGCAGCCGATCGCGACGCACGCGACCGGATCCTCCGCAACGTAGCACGGCACGCCGATCTGCTCCGCAATGTACTGATCCAGTCCGAAGAGCTGCGCGCCGCCGCCGGTGAGACAGATCCCGCGCGACGCGATATCGCCCGAAAGCTCGGGCGGCGTCTGTTCAAGCGTGTCCTTCAACGCCTCCGCAATCGAAAGCAGCGGCTCCGCAAGCGCATAGGTGAGTTCGTTGGAACCGAGCTCCATCGAGATCGGAAGCCCGCCGCCCAAAGACCTTCCGCGCACCTCCATCTTGAGCTCTTCCTTTCGCGGGAACGCGGAGGCGTACGCAATCTTCAGTTCCTCCGCCGCGCGCGTGCCGATCACAACGCCGTGCTGCCGCTTCAGGTACCGCACGATCGCCGCGTCGAATTTGTCGCCGCCCACGCGCAAAGAATCGTGCCGGACCGCCTTGCCCATCGAGGTCACGACCATGTCGCAGGTGCCTGCGCCGATGTCCAGAACGATGTTCGCCTTCGGCTCGGTGATGTCCAGCCCGGCGCCGATCGCCGCCGCCACCGGCTCCTCCAGCAGGAACGTATAGCGCGCGCCCGCGCCCTCGGTCGTTTCGATGACCGCGCGCTTTTCCACCTCGGTCGCCATCGACGGGACCGCCACGACCGCGCGCGGCTTGAAGAAGATGCGGCTGCCGACGAGTCGGTTGAAAAACAGCGTCAGCATGCGCTCCGTCGCGTCAAAGTTCGCAACGACGCCGTCCTGCATCGGACGGATGATCATCAGATTCTCCGGCGCGCGTCCCACAAGCTCCTTCGCTTCCTCGCCGATCGCGGCAAGCCTGCCCGTCTTGCGTTCCACGGCGGCAATGTTCGGCTCGCGCAGCACAATGCCTTTTCCGCGCACATATGCAAGCACGTTGCTCGTGCCGAGATCCAATCCGATATCCGATGAATGAAACAGTCCCATAACGATCCTTTCGCCGAAAAACCGGCTCCCTATACTTGTACCATAATTGTACCATGCTATTTTCCGAAAGCGATGAAGAAAGTGTAAACGAATATCTTGCGAAATGTGAATTTTCAAGCTATACTGGGTCCATGGAAGAGCAATTTACGATCAGACAGGCAGAATTTATGACGAGCGCGGGCGTGGAGGGCGCATATCCCTCGCCGCTTCCGTGCGAGATCGCGATCGTCGGCAAGTCGAACGTCGGCAAATCGAGCCTCATCAACTGTCTTGCAAACAACCGTAAGCTTGCAAAGACCTCGGCAAGCCCGGGCAAAACGCGGCTTGTCAATTTCTTTCTGCTGAACAAGGCGCTGTATCTCGTCGACCTGCCGGGCTACGGCTTTGCAAAGGCTTCAAAGACGGAGCAGAAAAGCTGGGGCGCGCTTTTGGACCGCTATCTTTCGAGCGGGCGGGTCAGGCACCTTTTCATGCTGATCGACATCCGGCACGCGCCGACGCAGGACGATCTTACGATGTTCCGCTACCTCATCTATTACAACATCCCGTACACGCTCGTTGCGACGAAAGCGGACAAGATCGCAAAGTCCAAGTGCCGGCAGGAAGCGAACCGCCGCGCAAAGGAGCTCGGCGCGCCGCCGTTTGCGATTCCGTTCTCGTCGGAGACCGGCGAAGGCAAGGCGGAGCTTATGAACCGGATCGGTCAGATCTTCCGCGACTGCGCCCCGATCGAAAAAGAATCCGAAAAAGAATAAAAAAGGGCTTGACAGGAACGGCTTCTCTTTGCATACTATGCTTTGAAATCTACAAGCGAGGTATTATAAAAAGGTATGCTCAGAAAATGCCCGATTTGTGAACTGAATTATATCCATAACGGCGAGACCATGTGCCGCACCTGCGCGGCGGAGCGTTCGAGAAGAAATCTTCCGAAGATCGAGGACGAGATCATCATGTGCAGCGAATGCGGCGAAAATCCCGCGCTGCCCGGCCGCGATCTCTGCGAGGAATGCCTGAAGGAGCAGAAGCGCCAGGCGAACCTGGAGATCCTTGCGGACAAGGTCCGTGCCGACGAAGCGGACGATCCGCTCGAAGAGGATATTACCGAAGACGCATCCGAAGAAGACTGAAGCATGAAACGGAAGGTTTTCCTGCGGAAAACCTTCCTTCATTTCTTCGTTTCTTCATTTCTTCATTCCTTCATTCCTTCATTGAAAGCGAAGCGCCATGTCCCACGTTTATGCCATCGGTGATCTGCATCTGAGTCTGTCCGTTCCGAACAAGGCGATGGACGTATTCGGCGCGCACTGGAAGGATCACGCGGCGCGCATCAAAGAGGCGTGGCAGGACACGGTATCCGAGGAGGACCTCGTTCTGATCCCCGGCGACATCAGCTGGGCGATGTATCTTTCCGACGCGATCGCGGATCTGAACTTTCTCGGCGCGCTCAAAGGCTCCAAACTGATTTTAAGGGGAAATCACGACTACTGGTGGCAAAGCGTCACCAAGGTCCGTACAGCGCTTCCGAAGGGCATGTACGCGCTGCAGAACGACGTGTTCCGCTTTCAGGACCTTGCCGTCTGCGGCACGCGCGGATGGACGGTGCCGGAGTCCTCGCATTTCAAGGAGAGCGCGGACCGGAAGCTCTTCGACCGCGAGCGGATCCGGCTCGATCTTTCGCTGAAGGCGCTGCCGGAGGGCGTCCGCGCGATCGGCATGCTGCACTTCCCGCCGTTTTCGGAAGCGGGCGAACCGAGCGCGTTTGCAAAGCGCTTCTCCGCGGCGGGCGTCACGGACGTCGTCTACGGACATCTGCACGGCGCGTCGCACCGGTTTCTCTTCAACGGCACGTTCGACGGCGTGACCTATCATGCGGTCCCCGCGGATTATCTGAACTTCGTGCCGAAACAAATCATATGAAAAAAACGCCGGAATCCGGCGTTTTTTGATCCGATTGATTTGCTCAGAAGCGGTCTAAAAGCTCGACCGGCTTGATGAGGATCGCGCAGACCACGATCGCGATGATCGTGTTCGGCAGCATGTACGCGCCGTTATAGACGATCGAGAACAGCACCGCGCCGGGCGTCGCTACGGACAGACCGAAGAAGTCCGCCGTCGGTTCCGCATATTCGGCATAGATCGTGATGCCGCTGATAAAGTGGACTGCAAACCGCGCGATGCAGCCGATCAGCGCGGACACGGGCAGAAGCCCCTTCTTGTTCTTCAGCACGCCTGCAAAGCCGACGAACGCGTATGCAACCGAGTAATCCAAAAGCATGCTCTGCCAGTTGACCGCGGCGCCGCCCGCCAGGAAGAACTTGAGCGTACCGAAGGCGAGACCTGCAAGCAAGCCCTCAAGCAAGCCCCAGCGATAAGCAAACACGATCAGCGGGACCATAACGAAGTCGATCGAGCCGCCGAGCGCCGCCACCGGGATCTTGAGATAGCTCAGCACGAGCGCCAGCGCAACGGCAACGCCGCCTTCCGCCAGCATGCGAATGGGTGTTCTTTTCTTTTTCTTCTGTTCCATTTCCTTACCCTCCGAAAATAAATGATGCCGCCCCGCCGGGACAGCATCCGAAAACGCTTTATGGTTACGCTTCCTACGATGGCATGACCCAACAGGTTCCAAGGGTGCTTCTCAGCCGAAGGTCGTTCGGCGCCCCTGCGTCGGGTCTACTATAGCAAACTCCGCATGATTCGTCAAGACTCGTTCGTGAAAAATGTAAAGTCGCGCATCCGTACGCGCACGATGCCGATGATGTCCTCGGGTCCCAGACAGCCGATCGTTTCCTTCCGGCTGTCCTCGCCGTAGTTCCGATCGTCGGACAGCACGAATACCTTGCCCTCCGGCACCCTCGTTTCGGGAAAATCGATCGGGTCCGTCGCCGTGTAGCGCCGCTCGTCCAGCCCGTATTTGCCGTCGATGATCAGCACGCCGTCCTTCGCCTCCACCGTTTCCCCGCCGAGCGCGACCACGCGCTTGATCAGCAGCTCATTCGTGTCCGGATCGCGGAACACGACCATGTCCCCGCGGGCAAACGCATAGAAATGCCGGTACAGCCGGTCATAAAAGATCGTATCGCCCTCCGTGAGCGTCGGTTCCATGGAGACGTCCGCAACGTATACCGGCGAAAACCACAGAAACAGAACGCCGGCAACGATCGCAAGACCGATCAGCCCCGCAAAGATCCAGCTCAATACGTTCTGTGTGCGATGTTCGTTTCGATACCGTTGGGTGCGTGTATTCATAATCAGATGAAGTGTGCGTTTTTGAAGGGATAGATGACCAGCCGGACCTTGCCGACGACGCGGAAAAGCGGGATCGGTCCCACCGTTTCATAGCGCGAATCGCGGCTGACCGCGCGGTTGTCGCCGAGCACATAAACGCAGCCCTCCGGAATCGTCTGCTTCCGGATATACTGCCCGCCGATGCGGTCCGGATTCAGATACGGCTCGTCGATCCGCGCGCCGTTCACAAAGACCTCGCCGTCGATCGTTTCGATCGTGTCCCCCGCCACGGCGACCACACGCTTGACGCGCGTTGCGTAAACAAGCTCCTGTGAGGTATAGTAATCGTCCGGATAATAGCACAGCACAATGTCCCCGCGCGAAGGCGTTTGAAAGGTGTATGCCGTTCGGTCGACCAGCATGACCTCGCCGTCCGTCAGCGTATCGAGCATGGACCGTCCGTCCACGCGGACCGGATCGATGAGCACCGTGCGCACCGCAAACATGATCAGCACGATCATGATAAGATACAGCAAAAAATCCAGCGCACGCCAAAGGACGCCGCCCTCCATCGCTTCATTGCGCTTTTCCGCCTCGCGCCGCAGCTTTCCGACCGTCGCCGTCGTGACGTACTTCCGGTCGATCAATCGTTTCTCCATTTACTCCGTCTCTTTCTCCAAGATTTTCTTCGCCGCCTTCAGAAAGGCAAGCCGGTCGAGCATGACGACCCGTCCGCATCCCAGGCATCTGATCTTGACGTCTGCGCCGGTGCGGGTCACCGTCCAAAGGTCGCTGCCGCACGCGTGCGGCTTTTTCATGCGCACCGTATCCCCGAGCGAAAAGGTTTCGATCATGTGGCTTCCCCTGTGTAGCGGATGTAGCGGTCCGCCGCCTCCGCGATCTGCGCCGCCTTCTCCTCGTGCATCCAGTGTCCCGTGTTGCGGATGCTGTGGTACACGCTCATCGGCAGCAGCTCCCTGAGTTCAAACAGCCGCTTGATCGGCTGCAGACGGTCCTCGTCGCCCCAGATGATGAAAAACTCACGCTCCGCGCGCCGGATCGCGTCAAGCGCGTATTCCTCGTCAAAGTTGCGGATCGCGTACATGATCGCCTGCCGCGACGCATGATCGTCGCAGGTTTTGTAATACTGTTCGATCACCGTGTCGGTGCAGAGCGTGCCGTCGTAATAGAACAGCGGCATATACTTCTCGAAATCCTTCTTGCTGTACAGCTCGCGGAAGAACGCGCCGAACGGACCTTCGAGCCTCCGGATCTTCTTCGGCATCTTCTCCGTGATCCCGCCGGGCGTCAGCGCAATGACCTTCATGAACCGGTCCGGATACTTCACCGCGGCGTACATCGTATAGACCGCGCCCATCGTAACGCCGAGCGCATGCGTTTTTTTGACGCCGAGCGCGTCGAGACACTTCACGAGCACGTTTGCCGTTTCATCCATCGAATAGTTCAGGGAAAGCGGACGGTCGGAATGTCCGAAGCCCGGAAGGTCGATCGCGATCACGCAGTAGCTTTCCGCAAGCTTCGGCATCAGCGTACGCCAGGTATAGATCGACTGCCCGACCGAATGCACCAGCAGAAGCGGCTCTCCGCTGCCCATCGTAAGATAATGGATGCGGCACGGCTCCGGCTTCGGATGTGCGCCCGGAAAGCCCGGAAGCTCTATGGTGATGTAATCGCCGATCAGATCTGAATTGACGATCGGCCTGTATTTCTGTTTCATGATACACCTCTTTTACCGTCTCGATTATACCGCCGCGACCCGTGTGATGCAAGGATACGGCGGAAAACTTTTCTTTTCGGACATATTTCTGTTGCATTTTTCCCGCGTTTTACTGTTATCATGTGCCAAAACATCGATTTTTTTGCGCATTGCGTCACTTTTTCTTCACCGCAGACGCTTTCTTTGCAGAACATGTTCAAAACGGAAAGGAGGATCGATTTGACAAACGATCAAACGCTGAAGAAAACCAATCCGGATGTCTGGATCCGGACGCTGTTTCAGAAATACGGCGGGCTTGCATACGCAGCCGCGCGCCGCGTTCTCAAGGGCTTTCCGGACGACGACGTCGAGGAATGCGTCGCAGACGTCTTTCTGTACCTGTACAAGCACCGGAGAAGA
The DNA here is from genome assembly GCA_016286445.1 of Bacillota bacterium. Lineage (GTDB taxonomy): Bacteria > Bacillota > Clostridia > Christensenellales > CAG-138 > UBA3792. The sequence continues at coordinate 26,288 of JAEESS010000014.1, read as the reverse complement.
CTGAATGACCGGGAAATATCTTTTCGGTCGTATCTCATCAAAACGACGGAACACAAAGCTATGGACCTAATCAGAAGGTCGAAGCGGCTGCCGGTACCGAAGGAAGATGCGCTTTGGGACGAAACTGCATCCGAACGCTCCGCCGAGGAGGAAGCGATCGCAAAGCTCTCCCGGGACGAGCTCATCGAAAGAGTACTTGCGCTCGGGGAACCGGACGCGACAATCCTGTTATTTAAATACTGGCTCGGCATGACGAGCGCCGAGATCGGGGACCGGCTCGATATGAAGCCGAATACGGTCGTACAGCGGGCAAAACGCGCGCTCATGAAAATCAGAGAAGCATGGAAAGGAGAAGAACCATGAATAACAAACTGGAAAACACATTTAATAATATGAATGAAGCGCAGAGAGAAAAGCTCTGCGGCGTGCTTGGCGAAACGAACGTCATGGACGAGAGGACGGCGGCGCGCATTCAGGCAAAGATCGACCGAAAACTGCCGGAAAAGCGTTCCTTTATGCGGGTGCTTCGTCCTGTGGCGATCGCCGCGGCAGCGTGTGCCGTGATCTATCTCACGCTCGGCTTTACCGTGCCGGGCGTAGCGGACGGACTGTACCGTCTTACGCATCCGGAAACGACGACCGACAGCTACTTCATGCAACAGCCTGACGAGCGTGAACCTGTCAAAGAGATCGAGAAAGCGATCGATAGCGCAAAGCCCGAAAACATCGGCGGCTTCGTCGAGCTTGCCGGAAGCTTTTCCGGCGAACTGCCCGGCGATGCGGAACTCAACAAAGAAGCGGCTGGAACAAATGAGCATCCCGCGGTCGATCCGGACGAATACGCGTATCTGCTGACGCTGAAACCGGAGCTTAGAGAGCTCTATTACGACGGCAGCCGGCTGATCGTCAACGCATACTTCGAGTGTCCGTTCGCGGGCGATTTTCTGGTCGGCTTCGGAAACACCGAGATCGCTCACAGGCACAATCTCGATATGCTGACCGCTCATGTGCTTGGCACGGTCAACGGCACACCGTATGAATTCGGCGGCTACGGACACGGCGTGATCCCGATCTTCGACAAAAAGGAGGCAAACGGATTCAACATGCAGACGGATATCGACCTCCTCTCTCCGCTGCCCGACGGAAAAGTCGAGATGACGCTGTATTATTTCATCTACAATTGTGACGATCCGGAGATCGAATATACAGTTGCTCGAGTGAAGCATCAATTCTTGTTCGACACGACGGCGGGCAACAAGCAAGATACAAAGACCTGCGAGCTGACGCTTTTCGGTTCCGCGCCGCTGACGGTGATGGAAACGGGAGAATCTTCAAAGATCGGAAACCGTACGGTATCGTTCGACGGATTGACGCTGAACCTGGAGACGACGCTTTTGCCCGGCGGCATGACGATCGCGATCAATACATACACCCTGCCGGATACGTTTGACGAGGATCTCATGCTTTCGCTTCTGACCTATCACGAAGGGCTGCAGTTCGACGTCTATGTGAACGGCGAGCGCATCGAATACCGTGTGCCGAACAGCATGGGCGGCGACCGCTGGAAGATCGAGCTGCCGATCCACGCAGAGGATCTTTCGGAGATCCGGTCTATCCGGCTCGTTCCGAAAATTGTACGAATCACGGGGATTGTGCCGATCCTCGATCCGGTAGACGGATCCAAAAAGGGTGATCCGATCGTTCTGTCGGTCGACGACACGCCGATCGGAATGCCGGCGTACGGATTCAACCTGCTCGGATGGGAAGAAACCGTTCTTTCAGACTGCGCGATCGAGCTGCCGCTTCCGTAAATGAACATAGGACCGAAACGCACCATCCGAAGAAAAAATACAACCCGCGAAAAGGACCGACCTCAGAAAGGCCGGTCCTTTTTTCCGGAAAACGCTTTTCTTTCCGAAAAAAATCTGTTATGATAATAGCGGTAGAAAAGCGCTGAAGGGAAAACGGAAGCCCTTCCGGAAGATTGGGGATTGGAATGCAGGATCTGAAAAAGATTTGGTTTGACGCGCGGGAGATCGTTCGCCCGCAGATTTCGCCGGTGACGTTTCACCGCTGGATCGACGCGCTCGACCCGGTCGCCGTGAAAAACGGCGTGCTGGTTTTGGAAGCGACGGACGAGGTCGTGAAAAACACGATAAACGAGTATTATTTCGAGCATATCCGCGCCGCTGTGCAGAAGGCGGAGCCGGATGTGGTCGGCGTGCTTCTGATCCTGCCGACACAGCGAAGGGATTTCATTGAGACGGCGACCGAAGAGGTTCCGCTGAATTCGCTGATGCTGAATCCGGAATACACGTTCGAGACCTTCGTCGTCGGCAAATCGAACAACTTTGCGCATGCGGCGTCGCTTGCGGTCGTCGAAGCGCCGGGAAAGGCGTATAATCCGCTGTTCCTGTACGGCGGCGTAGGCTTGGGCAAAACGCATCTGATGCACGCGATCGGACATGCCGTAAAGGAGACGAATCCTTCGGCGCGCATCGTGTACGTCACCAGCGAAATGTTCACCAACGACATGATCGAAGCGGTCCGCGCCGGTAAGAACGTTGAATTTCGCCAGCGGTACCGCAACGTGGATCTTCTGATGATCGACGACATCCAGTTCATCGCGGGAAAGCAGGCGGTGCAGGAGGAGTTTTTCAACACGTTCAACACGCTGCACAACGCGGGCAAGCAGATCGTGATCAGCTCGGACCGTCCGCCTAAGGAGATCAAAGCGCTGGAGGAGCGTCTTTCCTCTCGCTTTGAATGGGGTTTGGTTGCGGACATCCAGGCGCCCGATCTGGAAACGCGTACCGCCATCCTGCGCAACCGCGCGCAGAACCGCAACGTCGTCATCGACGACGAGATTATCAATTTCATTGCGGAAAACATCGTCGACAACATCCGGAAGCTGGAGGGCAGTTTGAACCGCGTGATCGCATACGCGAATCTCAAGCGCATGCCGATCACAATGAATCTTGCGAAGGAAGCGATGCGGGATATTCTGCCGCAGAAGCAGGATATCGTCGTTACGCCGGAACGCATCAAGGAAACGGTTGCGGAATATTACTCGATTCCGCTCGAAAGTCTGATGTCGCAGCGGCGCGACAAGGAGGTCGTGATTCCGCGGCAGATCGCGATGTATTTCTGTCATACGCTGCTGAGTCTGCCTTATAAGCGGATCGCAACGCTGTTCGACCGCGACGATCATACGACGGCTATTTCCGCATGCAAGAAGATCGCGCAGATGATCGAGGACGATCCCGGATTCAGGGACACGGCGGAAAGCATCCGCACGCGCATCAGGGAAGGATAGTTTTCCACAAACATCGGATAAGGAAAGTGGATGTTTTTGGGATAACGGGGACGGCGTGGATACCGTGGAAAAAGCGGCGAGCTTTCCACCTGACAATCACAGCTTCTCCCACACGGAAAAAGCAGACTGTACGCGGGTCGGACGGGTTTTCCCGCTTCTCCACACCATCTACTGCTGCGACTGCTGACAAAAATTGAAATAAAAACGGATACGATACAAAGAAAAGGTGGATAACCGCCGGAAAGGAACAGAAAGACTATGAAGTTTACCATGCAGACAGAGGATCTTGCGAACGGCGTTCTTTCCGTGATCAAGGCGCTGCCCCTGCGCTCGACGATGCCGGCGCTCGAAGGCGTTCTGATTGAAGCGACGGGCGAAGGATTGAGACTGACCTGTTCGGATCTGATGTTTCAAAAGGAATGCGTGCTTCCCGCAACCGTTGAGGAAGAGGGACGCTGCGTCTTAAAAGGAAAGTTTTTGGCGGAGATCCTCCGGAAGCTGCCGAACGAACCGCTCGTTGCGGAACAGGAAGGCATGATCCTAAAGATCAAAAGCGGCAGAGTGAAGCAGCGTCTGCAGTGCGTCGAATTCGACGAGTTTCCGATCATGCGCGCAAAGGGCGACGTTGTCAACATCAAGGTCAACGCGGATCAGCTCAAGAGCATGATCGATCACACCGTCTTTGCCGTGTCGCTCGACGATTCCCGTCCGGTGCTGACCGGCGCGCTGATCGAAGCAAAAGAAGATTTGCTGACCTTTGTTGCGACGGACTCCTTCCAGTTTGCCATGACGAACCTGCATACCGAAAACGCCGGCGTGGAAGCGCGGACGATCGTGCAGGGCAAGGTTCTCAGCGAGATCGCGAAGATGGCGGAAGAGACCGAACAGGACATTACGATTTCGATCACCAAGACGCATCTGACCGTTGAGGTCAACGACACAAGGCTCACCGCGCGTCTTTTGGACGGAAACTACATCGATTACAAGCGCATCATTCCGAAGGAATGCAAAACGCGCGTGCTTGTGAACACACAGGACCTCTTCACCATGACCGACCGTGCGCAGCTGATCGCAAGAGAAGGCAACAACAGCGTGATGCTTCATTTTGAGGGCGATACGCTCACCATGAGCGCGGAAAGCTTCGTCGGCCGCGGCGAGGACACGATGGAGGTCAGCATCGTCGGCGATCCGATCGATATCGCCTTCAATCCGAAATACATTCTGAACATACTCAAGAACATTTCGGATGAAACGGTCTACATCGAGTTCAACAGTCCGATCAGCCCGTGCGTGATCCGTCCGGTACAGGGCGACGCGTTCCTCTATCTGATCGTACCGATGCGCGTTTATTAAAGAAAAACTTGATAAGGTTTCAAAAGGGGCGGTTCGGAGGAGGTTTGTCAAGGGGGGTATTTCAAACGAAGAACGGAGAAGGTATTCAATCCTTCTCCGTTAGTCTAATTATAGGGTCTGTTTTAGTAAATCCAATCTATTTTACATAAAACAGACTAATAAAACAATAACCGCCGTAAACAATAATATTGGGACCATGATCGATACTAAACAACCTCCTCCAGTGGCTATTCGTCGTGCCTTGTTATGACGACCTTGCTTTGTTGTAGGAATACCAGTTGTCTTTGCAACTTTTCTTTTCACATCAGTCACACCGGTCAAACGTTTCATGCTGAACCCGTAAGTTTTTCTTCGAGCCATATTGTTTACTCCTCTTTTTTTTCTTCTTGATTATTCTCCGTTGGTGGAAGATTATCACGCTTATTAATCTCCTCCATTAAGCCCGCAGTAATGATGCCGGATGGAAGTGCGATAATCGCAATGCCGAATACAGAAGAAACCATAGTTACTATTCTTCCGATTGTTGTTACCGGATAAATGTCACCATATCCCATCGTCGTTAGGGAAACTGTTGCCCAATATATAGCATCAAAAAATGTATCGAAAGTATCAGGTTCTGCATTAAAAATAACCAGCGCAGAGATCATAACGTACGCTATTGCAAGGAATCCCACTGTAATTAATGGCTTTTTGGAGTTTTTAAAAACGTTTTTGATTAGGTATATACTCTTTGAATATCAAACTGCCTTTACAATGCGAAATACCCTAAACGTCCTAAACAGACGAAAAACTTTTAGCAAGCGAAAACTGCCACTTATAATGTTCAACGAGGGAAGAATGCAAAGTAAATCAATTAATGCCATTGGCGTGATCGGATAGAGAATAAATGAGAGCTTACCTTTGTTTAATTTATAGTCAGCAGTTAAAATGCGTAAAAGATAATCAACGATAAAAATAATAACTGCGATTTTGTCAATGATTACAAAGACAGATAGTTCCTCCTTAAACGCTAGAGGAATAATACTCAAAATTATAGTAATCATCATAAAGATGTCATAGATATTGCTAACCCGATCAGTTTCCTTTGATGACTCAATAATCTCAAACAATCTTTTTCTGAAACTCATTTTCCTATCCCTTGATGATTTTTTCGACAGGAGAATCATAACATAAAACAATACATAAAGCAATGTTCTTAACCAGTATTACGCGAAAGCTATATGCGCTAATAATACTGCTGAACGTTAATCTATTTCATGAGAAGAGATTGTGTTGCAAGTATTTAGCTTTGTCGCACGGTATAGCAAGCAGGACATTTGTCCGGACAAATGTCAAAAGCCGAGGTCGAATTGCCTCGGCTTTGTGCTTCAAGGGATACCCTTGCCCCCGTTCTCGTTAGGTTCACGCTATGCTTTCCAGTCGACTGGAACAAGAAGGCGAAAGCAGGAAGCGCACGTCCCGACGCAGGAGGGTATCACCGCTGACGTGTCAGTGGTGTATAAGTGCGCTCTTACGGTAAAGATTAAGCTCCCCTTGTCAGGGGAGCTGTCAACGCAGTTGACTGAGGGGTAGTCAGGAAACTACCCTCCAGTCTCGCTTCGCGAGCCACCCTCCCTGACAAGGGAGGGTCGAAAAGTGTACCGGTCTGAAAAACACCCTTTTGAGAGTAGCTCTTCATCCGCCCTTTTTTCGCAACGCGCTTATGCCCGATTTTTGACTTTTCCACAATCCATACGGTTCAAAAACACCCATAAATATAAGAATTGTGGATAACTCGGTGGATAAGGTGGAAAAGAAGCGTGGATACTGTGACTAAATTATGAACAGGAATCTGAAGGACGGATTCTTTTTGTTTTGCTTGACAGACGGTTTTTTTTTCCGTTAAAATAAATATCAGAAAAGAACAGGAGGAGTTCGTATGGAACGGTTTTCGGATCTTTTGAAGGGCAAGTTTGCTTTCGGATGCATGCGCATGCAGCTCGACGCAAACGGCGAGGTCGATCTGTGTAACTTCCGGGAAATGGTGGACCGCTATCTTGCGGCAGGCTTCAACTATTTCGATACGGCGCATGTATATTATGAAGGAAAAAGCGAGATTGCGCTTCGAGAAGGGCTTACGAGCCGCTATCCGCGCGAACGCTATGTTCTCACGAACAAGCTGACTTCAAGCTGTTTTGAAAAGGAAGAGGATATTCTGCCGCTGTTTCAAACGCAGCTTGACGCGTGCGGCGTCGATTATTTCGATTTTTATCTGATCCATTCGGTGCTCGAAGGAAATTATCAAAAATACACGGACTGTCATGCGTTTGAGATCGTGCAGGAGCTGAAAAAGCAGGGCAAGGTAAAGCACGTCGGCATGTCGTTCCACGATTCGCCGGAATTTTTGGATCGCGTGCTCACGGAGCATCCGGAGCTTGAGGTCGTACAGATCCAGTACAACTATCTGGACCTCGACGATCCGAACGTGCAGTCGCAGGGCTGTATGGACGTTTTGAAAAAGCACGACAAGCCCGCGCTTGTCATGGAGCCCATCAAGGGCGGCGGACTGGTGTTCTTGCCGGATGCGGCGCTCGAAAGGCTCGAGGCTGCGCACGACGGCTCGCCGGCGGAGATCGCGCTGCGGTTTGTTGCGGAGCAGGATCGGGTTGTGATGATCCTGTCCGGCATGAACAATGTTGCGCAGATGGAAGAGAACATTGCGTTCATGAAGGATCCGAAGCCGCTTTCCGAAGAGGCGCATCGGGCGATCGGAGAAGTGCGCGAAATGATCCGGGCGCTGAAGCTCGTTGCGTGCACCGGCTGCCGCTACTGCACCGACGGCTGTCCGATGCAGATCAATATTCCCGGCGTCTTCCGCTGCATCAACGACGGGATCAAGTTTCCGAACCGACCGACAAACCATTACGGCTGGGTCACGAAAAACGGCGGCAAGGCGTCCGACTGCATCGAATGCGGTCAGTGTGAGGACATTTGTCCGCAGCATCTGCCGATCCGTGAGCTTCTGAAACAGGCCGCTAAACGGTATGAATCCTGAAAAACGCTATAAAAAAAGCTGTCCAGATCATACGTCGGAACAGCTTTTTTTGCAGCTTCATTCCTGATAGATTTCGTGCTTCAGACATTCCTTCATATAAAGAATGCAGTATTCTTCAAAGGTATCCTCTTTCTCGCTGCCGGAAAGAAGCATTCTGAGGACCTGATACGGGATCACGATGTTTCCGGTCGTATCCTTCTTGCTGTTGCGCGCCGCCATATGAATGATCATTTCCCGCGTGTCCTTTGCCTCGAATGCGGAAAGATAGTTTGCGCGCGCCTGTTCCCGATAACGCTTGCAAGAATGATTGTGCAGAATGCGCAGTACCGTTGCGATACAGAAGGTCAGCGGCAGAAAAGCCGAGATGGAGATCCATTGCGGAATGCGGGTGAGAAAGCCGTAAAAATCATCCCATTTCTCCAGGACCGCAACAAGCGTGTAATAGATGCAGGCATAGACAAAGACCGGGATCAGCGAAAGGAACGTCGACGCGAACGAAAGGTGCGTGTCCTTAAGCACAAAGCAGAACACAAGGATCGCAAGGATCGGGCAGAGCCCGTGCAGGAAGAAGCGCGAGCCGGTGAAGATCAGTCCGAAGCCCTTGACCGGCGCAAGAATGCAGAGCGAAACGAGAAACGTCAGCGTAAGCGCGGTCGACGACACGAGCAGGAGCTTCACAAGCCAGTCCGGCAGCCTGAAATATCCGTTCCGAAGCCCGTCGAAGGTGTACGGCAGCGTCAGAAACATGGAGATTCCCATGAAGATATTTGAGTTCACCGTGAACATGCAGAAGGTTTCGATCCCCATGTGATCGAAATTTTCATCTTCGAGCGTCGTGAGGTTCATGACCACGCCGACGCACACGCAGATCACGACCGCAGCCGAAAACAGCAGCGTCATCATGCATTTGCGGCGATTGACATTCTGAATGCGCTTCATCGTCCGTTCCTCCCTCCTATTCCCTGTATTCATACTAAAGAATCCCCGTTGCGCTGTCAAGCATTACAGCGCGCATTGTGGCGCAATTTCTGTTCGGAGGAAGCGAATCTCCTTGTAAAATCTCGGAAAGTTTACTGGTAAAAGTGAAGGAGCTATGATATAATGATATCATGAAGAAGTTTTGGTGTCTGTTTCTGATTGCGATCCTTCTGCTCGGCTGCGTGCGCGAGCCCGACGAACCGATCGGGATCGTAAGTCCTGCGCCGGATACGCCGGCTGTTTCGGAGGCTGCCCCGTATGCGGAGACCGTCACACCGAAACCGACATCGGAACCGACCGCCGTTCCCACCGAAGCGCCGACGCCGGAGCCGACGCGCTCGCCCGAAGAAAGGCTGTATGCCTTTATCGAAACCATGCGCGTTGAGGAAAAGATCGGTCAGCTCTGCATGTTCGGCTTTTCGGGCACGAAGGAGATCAGCGCGGACTTTCAAAAGCTTCTCAACGAATACCGCATCGGCGGCGTCATGCTGTACGGGCAGAACATCGTGCGATACAACAGCGACGGCGGCTTTTCGCAGTGCCGAAAGCTTACCGACAGCGTGAAAAACGCAAGCGAAAGCAAGATTCCTCTTCTCATCGGGCTTGACGTAGAGGGCGGAAGGGTCACGCGGTTCCGCTGGAAAACGACGCTCAAAAGCGCGCAGACGCTCGGCAAAAAGAACAGCCGATCGCTTGCGTACGAGCAGTTTCAGACCATTGGAGAAGGGCTCGGAGAAGCCGGGATCAATGTGAACCTTGCGCCGTGTCTGGACACGGCGAAGGAGCCGGACAAGACGTTTCTGACCAGCCGGATCATTTCTTCGGATGCAGAGATCGTTTCGGAAATCGGTCTTGCCTGCGTCGAGGGACTGCACGACGGCGGCTGTCTGTCGTTTGTCAAGCATTTTCCGGGGCACGGCGCGACGAACGCGGATTCGCATCAGATCACGCCGGTCGTGCAAAAATCCTATGCGTCGCTGCAAAGCTATGAGCTGGTTCCGTTTGCCCGCGTGCTCGAAGAAGCGGACGGCGTGCTGGTCGCGCATATTCTGTATCCTGAGATCGACGAACGGCACATCGCCAGCCAGTCGGAGATCTTTATCACGGAGATCCTGCGCGGGGAGCTGGGCTTTTCCGGCGTGGTCATGAGCGACGATTTTCGCATGGACGGGCTTCGGAGACAGACCTCGCTTTCAAACGGCGCGGTGCAGTTCATCCTTGCGGGCGGGGATCTGATCCTGTGCGGCGCGAACCACGCCTATCAGCGGGAGATCTTAAAGGGGCTTTTCGACGCGGTCGAGGACGGGACGATCAGCGAAGAACGGCTCAACGAAAGCGTATATCGGATCCTGACGGCAAAGATCAACGCCGTCGGCTGGGATCCGTTTGAAACAGAAGAATAAGGGGAAGGATTATGACAAAGATCGGTTTTGACAACGAAAAGTATATCTCGATGCAGTCGCAGAAGATCCTGGAGCGCATCGCATCGTTCGGGGACAAGCTGTATCTGGAGTTCGGCGGCAAGCTGTTCGACGACTATCACGCGGCGCGCGTGCTGCCGGGCTTTGAACCGGACAGCAAGATCCGCATGCTGGAAACGCTGAAGGATTCCGCCGAGATCATCATCGCGATCCACGCGGGCGACATTGAGCACAACAAAGTCCGGAACGATCTGGATATCGCCTACGACCGGGAGGTGCTGCGGCTGACCGACGCGTTCCGCAAAAAGGGTCTGCTCGTGTCCGGCGTGGTCATCACGCGGTATGCCGGGCAGCCAGCCGTCGATGCGTTTGCGGACAAGCTCAAAAGGCTCGGCGTCAAGGTCTACCTGCATTATCCGATCGCCGGGTATCCGCAGAACCCCGGTTTGATCCTGAGCCCCGAGGGCTTCGGCAGAAACCAGTTTGTCGAAACGACGCGCCCGCTGGTCGTCGTCACCGCGCCGGGCCCGGGCAGCGGCAAGCTTGCCGTGTGCCTTTCTCAGGTCTATCAGGAGTTTTCGCGCGGCGTACGCGCGGGCTACGCAAAGTTCGAGACCTTCCCGATCTGGAACCTGCCGGTCTCGCATCCGGTCAACCTCGCTTACGAAGCGGCGACGACCGATCTCGACGACGTGAATCTCATCGATCCGTTCCACCTTGAAGCGTACGGCAAGACCACGACGAACTACAACCGCGACGTAGAGTCCTTCCCGGTGCTCAATACGATGTTCGAGCACATCTACGGCACGTCCCCCTACCATTCTCCGACGGATATGGGCGTCAACATGGTCGGCTTCTGCATCACCGACGACGAAGCGGTGCGTAAGGCTGCCAATCAGGAGATCATCCGTCGCTATTACCAGGCGGCGTGCGCGTTCAAGCGCGGCTTGATCGACCGCGATCAGATCGACAAGGCAGAGTTCATCATGTCCCGCGCGGGCGTGACGGTCGCAGACCGTCCGGTCGTTGCGGCGGCGCTTGCGCGCGATCAGGAGACCGGCGGCGCGGCGATGGCGATCGAGCTGCCGGACGGACGGATGGTCACCGGCAGAAACGGTTCCATGATGGGCGCCGCGGCAGGCGCGCTGATGAACGCCATGAAGGCGCTCGCCGGCATTCAGCCCGACATCGACCTCATTGCGCCGATCGTTCTGGAGCCGATCCGCAAGCTCAAGACGGAGCATTTCGGCAGCGAAAACCCGCGTCTGCACAGCGACGAGCTTTTGTACGCGCTCAGTATCTGCGCAACGATGAACCCGACCGCCGACCGCGCCATGAAGGCGCTCGGAAGCCTCAAAGGACTTGAAGCGCATTCGACCGTGATGCTTTCACGCGTTGACCTCGAGGTATACCGCAGGCTCGGCATCAATCTGACCTGCGAGCCGATGCGCAAGACCAACCGGCTCTTTTATAAGAATTAAACCATGAAACGGATCCTGTTATTGCTGCTTGCGATGCTGTTTGCGCTCGGATGCGTCCGAAAACCGGAGGAGCCGCCGATCGCCGCCGCAAGCGAAGCGCCTGAAATCATAGACGCGATCGCGCTCGTCACGCCGTCGCCGACGCCGGAACCGACCGCAACGCCGGAGCCGACGGAAGCGCCGACGCCCGAATCCACGCCGGAACCGACCGCAACGCCGGAGCCGACGCCGACGCCCGCGCCGTTTGTGCCGCAGATGCTGCCGAACGATATGCGCGTGCGGAACGGATATACCGGATCGAGCTTTACCGGGATCGTGCGGCGCAATTCGGACGGCGCATACTTTGCCTACGGTTCGGTGGGCGAAGCGGAACCGTGCTTCTATCCGTGCGACGAGAACGGAACGGTCGCGCCGGGCGAGGAACCGATTTCGGACGGTCTGATCCTGCCAGCCTATACGCCGACCGACCCGCCGAAATCCGACGGCGAAAAGCTTTTGGTCGTATACCTCGGTTCGCAGTGCGTCGTGGGGTACGAGGGCGAGAACGGCGACTGGAAGGAGCTGCGCGTCATGATCTGCTCGACCGGCAGACAAAAGCACGAGACGCCCGTCGGGACCTATCGGATCACCGACCGCTATCCATACAAGATGCTCGGTACGACCGAGGAATCGCACTGCTACGGCTTCTGGGCAAGCCGGTTCAAGACGCATCATCTGTTCCATTCGGTGCCGATCAATTACGACGCCGGACGCGATCAGGAAAAAGCGCATCGCATGTGCAGCATGCACAAGTATGAAAAGCTGGGAACGGTCGCGTCGGACGGCTGCGTGCGGCTGACGGTCGCGGACGCGAAATGGATCTATGAGTTTTCGGAGACCGGCAGGGTCACCGTAAAGGTCGTAAAGGACAAGGGACCGACGCCCGAAAAGCCGCCCGCCGTCATCTGGGAGGAGCCGTACACGGACAAGAACGGCTACGGCTGGGACCCGACCGATCCCGACCCGAAGAACCCGTATCATTTTCTTGCAACGCCCGAACCGGAAGCGACGCCCGAACCGGAGACAACGCCCGAACCGACCTCGGAACCGTAATCAATCTTTCTGTATCGGCAAGTGTAGGTGTTACAGATCATTGTAACACCTACAGGTTTTTCATATGCAGCCGCATGATTGCGCTTGCAATTGCGCGCGGGATGGCGTATACTGAAACTAAAATGGAGCGGTATGGACACACGCCGCTCTGCAAAGATTATTATGAAAAGGAGAAAACGAAATGAATCTCGAACATCTCGGCATCATCCATCCCAAGGCGGTCTACCGCAACCTGACGGTCCCGGAGCTCTATGAGCACGCTTTGGAACGCAAGGAAGGCGTGATCATGGACAACGGCGCGCTGCTTGTAAAGACCGGCAAATACACCGGCAGAAGCGCGCAGGACAAGTTTATCGTGGATTCCGAAGGCGTCCACGACCTCATCGCGTGGGGCAAGGTCAACGTACCCGTCAAGCGCGAAAAGTTCGACGCCATCAAGTCCAAGATGGTCGCATACCTGCAGGGCCGCGACGTGTTCGTGTTCGACGGCTTTGCCGGCGCGGACAAGAAATATGCAAAGAAATTCCGCGTGATCTGCGAGCTTGCGAGCGAAGCGCTGTTCATCCGCGACCTGCTCGTCCGCCCGACCGAGGAAGAGCTGGAGAATTTCGGCGAGCCGGATTACACGCTGATCGCCTGCCCCGGCTTCAAGTGCAGCCCGGAGATCGACGGCACGCGTTCCGAAGCCGCGATCATGATCGACTATGAAGCGCATATGATCCTCGTTGCGGGCAGCCAGTACGCGGGCGAGATCAAGAAGTCCGTCTTCTCCACCATGAACTTCGTGCTGCCTTTGGAAGGCACGCTGCCGATGCACTGCTCGGCGAACATGGATCCCGAAACGAAAGAAACCGCGGTCTTCTTCGGTCTTTCCGGCACCGGCAAGACGACGCTGTCCGCCGACCCGAACCGCATGCTGATCGGCGACGACGAGCACGGCTGGGACGAAGAGGGCATCTTCAACATCGAGGGCGGCTGCTACGCAAAGTGCATCGACCTCGTCGAGGAGGAACAGCCGGAGATCTATCACGCGATCCGCTTCGGCGCGCTGGTCGAAAACGTCGTCGTGAATGACAGGCGTCAGCCGGATTACTCCGATCCGAGCCTTGCGATCAACAGCCGCGTCGGCTATCCGGTCGAATACATTCCGAACGCCGCGATCCCCGGCATCGGCGGCATTCCGAAGGTCGTCATCTTCCTGACCTGCGACTCGTTCGGCGTGCTCCCGCCGATCTCCCTGCTCTCTAAGGAAGCGGCGATGTATCAGTTCGTCACCGGCTTCACCTCCAAGGTCGCCGGCACCGAGATCGGCATCAACGAGCCGGTCCCGACGTTCTCCACGCTGTTCGGCGAGCCGTTCATGCCGCTCAGAGCTTCGGTCTACGCGGGCATGCTCGGCGAGCGCATCGAAAAGTACAACACGAAGGTCTACCTCGTGAACACCGGCTGGGTCAGCGGTCCCGCGGTCAATCCGGACGGCACCAAGAACCCGCGCATGAAGCTGCGCTACACCCGCGCGATGATCACCGCCGCGCTGAACGACGCCTATGCGAAGGAGAACGTCCCGTTCACGCACAACGACGTGTTCAACCTTGACGTGCCGGCGTTCGTGCCCGGCGCGGACGTGCCCGAAGAGATCATGAATCCCAGAAACCTCTGGGCGGACAAGGAAGCCTACGACGCGCAGGCGAAGAAGCTTGCCGGCATGTTCCAGAAGAACTTCGAGACGAAGTACCCGGATATGCCCGAAGCGATCAAAAACGCCGGTCCGAAGGCGTAAAGCATCCATTAAAACGGCTGCGATCGTTTGATCACAGCCGTTTTTATTATTCCGTTTCATTATGCCCTTTTCTGCTGTTCTTCGAGGCGCAGACGCTCCTTTTCAAACTGCAGGTTGTAGAGCGCGAAATATCTGCCCTGCTGCTTCAGAAGCGCCTGATGCGTGCCCTGTTCGACGATCTCGCCCTTGTTCAGCACGATGATGTTGTCCGCGTGCTGGATCGTGGACAGCCGGTGCGCCACGATCAGCATGGTGCCGATGTTCATCATCTTTTCGAGCGAATCCTGAATGAGGACCTCGGTCTCGGTATCGATGTTCGCCGTCGCCTCGTCAAGGATCATGACGGCGGGCTTGTGGATGATGGTGCGGGCAAAGCTCAGAAGCTGCCGCTGTCCTGCAGAGAAGTTGTTGCCGCGCTCGCGCACGACCTCGTCAAGCCCGTTGTCCAGACGGCTGATGAAGTGATCCGCGTTGACGTAGCGGCAGGCTTCCATGACCGTCTTGTCGTCGACGCCTTCGAGCCCCAGGAGGATGTTGCTGCGGATCGTGCCGGAGAACAGGAACACGTCCTGCAGCATCTGCCCGAAATGCTTCCGGAGCGACGCCGTTTTGATCTTGCGGATGTCGATGCCGTCGATCAGGATCTCGCCCTTCTGGAACTCGTAATTTCTGCAGATCAGCGACAGGATCGTCGTTTTGCCCGAGCCGGTCGCGCCGACGAACGCCACGGTGTCGTTCGGGTTCACATGGAAGGAGACGTCCTTAAGCACCCATTCATCCGGGATGTAGCTGAACCAGACATGACGGAACTCGATCTCGCCGCGGACGTCCTTGAGCTCGATCGCGTCCGGCGCGTCCTGTAATTTCGGCTCGATGTCCATGATCGTAAAGACCTTTTCGGCGCTTGCGAATGCGGACTGCAGCCAGTTGAACTGCTCGGCAAGGTTCTGGATCGGGTTATAGAACTTATTGATGTACATATAGAAGCTGACGATCGTGCTGACCTCCAGCGCCTGTCCCAAAAACACTGCGCCGTCGAGATAGCCCTTGCCGCCGAGGAAGAACAGGCACAGCACCGAGCTGATATACAGCATGTACACGAGCGGGCGGAAGACGCCGAATACCAGGATCTGATCGCGCTTCGCCTTGCCGAGTCCCTTGCTCTTTTCGGTGAAGTCCCGCAGCTTTTCGCTTTCGCGGTTGAAGATCTGCGTGATCTTGATGCCGGAGAGGTTTTCGGAAAGGTAGGTGTTGATGTCCGTCGTGCGGTCCTTGACGCGGCGGTAGGCTCTTCGCGCAAACTTCCGGAAGATCACCGTAAACAGCACGATGAACGGCACGAAGCACAGCACCATCAGCGTCAGCTCGTAGTTTAAGGCGATCATGGCGGCGAACACGCCGACGATGACGAACATGTTTTTGACGAGGTTGACGAGAAGCGACGTGAACATCAGCGAGATCGCGTTCGTGTCGTTGGTGACGCGGGTCACGAGCTTGCCGACCGGGATGCTGTTCATCTGTTCGTGCGAAAGCGATTCGATGTGCGTGAACAGGTCCTCACGCATGACGGAGATGATCCTTTGCCCGACCTTCTGCAGCACGATCGCCTGCACATAGGTGCAGGTCACCGATACGATCAGAATACCCGCATAGACCGCGACGAGCACGAACAGCTCCTTCAGCGCAAAGTCCGCGCGGATAAGCCCCGTGATTTTGCCGATCAGCAGCGGGGAAACGACGTCGTAGGCGATGCCGACGAGCACGATAAAGCCGACAAAGACGAATTTGCCCGTATACGGCTTCGCATACTGCATGAGTCGTCTGACGATCTCGCCGTCCTTCATGTGACGGTCGAAGCCGATCGCCTGTTTCTTGTCCTTGATCATGGCGTACGCGACGATGAGGATCACGGAAATGAGACCGATGATGCCGCCGACCAGCAGCAGGGGATAGTATTCGTGCATGCCCGTCACCTCCTTACGCGTTTGCGACTTCTTCCAGCCGCTGCAGTTCGACCATGCGTTCATATGCCGGACAGGTCCTGATGAGTTCGTCGTGGCTGCCGACGGCAATCACTTTGCCGTCCTCCACAAAGATCAGCTTGTCGAGCCCGCGGACCGTCGAGATGCGGTGCGCGATCAGGATCGTCGTCTTGCCCCTGCGGCTTTCCCGGAGGTTCTTCAGGATCACCTTTTCGGTGTCGGTATCGACCGCGGACACGGAATCGTCCAGGATCAGAATCGGCGCGTTTTTCATCAGCGCCCGCGCGATCGAGATGCGCTGCTTCTGTCCGCCGGAGACCGTCACGCCGCGCTCGCCGAGGATCGTATGGTACCCGTCGCGAAACTCCGTAATGTTGCCGTGCACGTCGGAAAGCTCCGCGGCGTGCGCGACCGCGTCCTCGTCCAGCGCATCGTATGCGAAGTTGATGTTGTTCGCGATCGTGTCGGAGAACAGGAAATTGTCCTGCGGAACGTACGCGCACGCGTCGCGCACCGAGCGGATCGAAACGTCCGTCACGTCATGCCCGTCGACAAAGAGCGTTCCCTTCGGCACGTTGTAGGTCCTTAAAATGAGGTCGACGATCGTCGTTTTGCCCGCGCCGGTCTTGCCGATCAGCCCCACGCTTTCGCCCGGCTCGATCGCAAACGACACGTTTTCGAGCGCGTCAAACTCGCCGTCCGGATAGCGGAAGGTCAGATTGCGAAACTCGATCCCGCCTCTGACGTTTTGGAGCTCCTTCACGTCCGGCGCGTCGTGCACCGTGATCTCCGCCTCCAAAAGCTCCGAGACGCGCTTCATGGAAGCCTTGCCGCGCGCGCTCTTTTCGATCAGCATCGAGACCGCCATGACCGGCCAGACGACCGACTGGAAGTAGGCGATGTATTCGACGAGCTGTCCGGCGTTGAACGTTTTCTCATGGACGAGGTAGCCGCCGTAGCCTAAGATCACGCAGATGACCGTTTCGACAAGCAGCACGATGCAGACGTGCATCAGCGTCGAAACGCGGGTGTAGTCCACGTTCGTATCCTCGTTTTCCACGTTGAGCTTTTTGAATGACAGAAGCTCGTGCAGCTCCTTCACAAACGCCTTGACGACCGCGTAGCCGGAAAAGCTTTCCTGCGAGAAGTCCGAAAGGTTCGAGAACGCGCGCTGACGGACCTCCCATTTTTTCATCATCGCCTTGCCCATGAATACGCCGATCAAAAGGATCAGCCCGAGCGGGATCAGCGTCAGAAGCGTCAGCCGGATGTCCATGCGCCACATCTTGAAAAACGCCAGAACGCCCAGAAACGCCGCGTCGAAGAACATCAGGAGCCCGTCGCCGAAGCATTCCTGGATCGTATCGAGGTCGTTGGTGAACAGGCTCATCAGATTGCCGACCTTGTTGACCTGATAGTATTCGCGCGAAAGGTCCTTGCAGTGGTCGAACATTCTGATGCGGATGTCCGTCTCGACGCGGATCGCCGAGCCGAAAAAGCACACGCGCCAGAGAAACCGCCCGATGACCATTACGACGACCACATAGATGATCGGCAGACAGATATGATCCAGAAGGAAGGACGTGTTGAAAGGCGTCATCACATCCTTGTACAGCACCTGACCTTCGTTCAGACCGTTGATCAGCATCCGGTACAGCTCCGGAATGATCAGCTGCACATAATCCACAAGGATCAGCGCGATCGCGCCCAGGATGAGCTGCGGCGCGTATTTCAGATAGTATTTGTTGATATGCTTTCCGAAGATCAAGACCGTGTTCCTCCCCGGTTTTTCTCAGGTTTTATCACCGGTATCATATCTCTTTCCCGTACAAAAAGCAAGCATTTTATGTATCCATTGGAAACAATCAAGGCGGCGTTTTCCCAAACAAAAAACGGTCTGCCGGGGATCGGCAGACCGGAGGTCCGTTTTGGATGCTGTTTACATTTCGAGGTTTGCCGCGGTGCGCGGGAAGGGCAGCACGTCGCGGATGTTCTGCATGCCGGTGAGGTACATGACCATGCGCTCGAAGCCGAGCCCGAAGCCCGCGTGCTTGACGCCGCCGTACTTCCGAAGGTCGAGGAACCACTGGTATTCGCTCATGTCCATGCCGAGCTCCTTGCAGCGCGCGTCGAGCACGTCGTAGCGCTCCTCGCGCTGGCTGCCGCCGACGATCTCGCCGACGCCCGGAACCAGAAGGTCCGCCGCCGCGACGGTCTTGCCGTCGTCGTTCTGCCGCATATAGAAGCTCTTGATGTCCTTCGGGTAGTCGGTGAGGAAGACCGGCTTTCCGAAGACTTTCTCGGTGATGTAGCGCTCGTGCTCGCTCTGCAGGTCCACGCCCCATTCGACCGGATACTCGAACTGCTCGCCGGAGTTTTTGAGGATCTCGATCGCCTCGGTGTAGGTGAGACGCTTGAACTCGTTGTTCAGCACGTTGTCGAGCCGCGTGAGCAGTCCCTTGTCCACGAACTTGTTGAAGAACTCCATCTCGGCGGGGCAGCGCTCGAGCACGGTCTTGATGATGTACTTGACCATCGCTTCGGCGACGTCCATGTCGCCTTCGAGATCGCAGAACGCCATCTCCGGCTCGATCATCCAGAACTCGCTCGCGTGGCGCGCGGTGAAGCTGTATTCGGCGCGGAACGTCGGTCCGAAGGTGTAGATGTCGCGGAACGCCAGCGCGAACGCCTCGCCGTAGAGCTGACCGGAGCCGGAAAGGTGCACGGGCTTTTTGAAGAAGTCCTGCGAATAATCCACCTTGCCGTCCTCGGTGCGGGGCAGATTTTCAAGATCGAGCGTCGTGACCTGGAACATCTCGCCTCTGCCCTCGCAGTCCGCGTTGGTCAGGATCGGCGTGTGCACATAGACGAAGCCGCGGTCCTGAAAGAACTCGTGGATCGCCGCCGCTGTGACCGAGCGCACGCGAAACGTCGCAAGGAACGTATTCGTGCGCGGGCGGAGCGTCTGCATGGTGCGCAGGTACTCCAGCGTGTGGCGCTTTTTCTGCATCGGATAGTCCGGCGGGCATTCGCCCTCGATCGCGATCGCGTTCGCGTGGATCTCGAACGGCTGCGGCGCGTCCGGCGTCAGAAGAAGCTCGCCTTCGACGACGATCGCGCAGCCGGTGGTGAGCCCCTTGCCAAGCTTCCGCTCGTCGTTCGGGTACACGATCTGCACGGGACAGAACGAGGTGCCGTCGTTCAGCTCGATAAAGCCGAACGCCTTGCCTTCGCGCACGGTGCGGACCCAGCCGCAGACGGTGATCGCGCCGGCGTATTGTTCCGGCGCTTTTTGAATGTCCTTAAGCTTCAGATATTGCATAAACCTGCCTCCTGTAGGGAATAGAGTGCCCTAATTTTGCGTTTCGTACAGAGAATTATAACATATTTTTCACGTTTTGCAATGGTATTTCGTAAGCCGATGGTTTATAATACTATAAAAAGGAGGGATTCCGAATGCCGGATTTTGCATATCTCATTCTGCTGTTCGCGATCATGATCCTGTCGCTGATCGCGCAGAGCCGCGTGCAGAGCGTGTTCAACAAGTATGCGCAGGTACCGACCAGGAAGGGCGTGACCGGCGCGCAGCTTGCGCAGGAGCTTCTGTATCAAAACGGACTGTCCCTGCCGGTGCAGCCGGTTGCGGGCAGCCTGACCGATCATTACGATCCGAAGAATCAGACGGTCGGGCTCTCCCAGGCGGTGTACGGATCGAGCTCGGTTTCGGCGCTTGCCGTCGCCGCGCATGAGATCGGGCATGTGCTGCAGCACAATGAGGACTACGGTCCGATGAAGATGCGCAGCGTGATCCTGCCCGCGGCAAACATCGGCTGCCGGATCGGACCGTATCTTGTCTTCGGCGGACTGCTGCTGTCGTGGCTCGCCCGCGGAACGGGCAACGCCGGCTACTATATCGCGTTGGTCGGCGTCGGACTGTATGTGATGATGCTGCTCTTCCAGCTCATTACGCTGCCGGTCGAATTCAACGCGTCGAAGCGCGGGCTTTCCATGCTGATCGACGGCGGATACCTTTCGGAAGAAGAGCTGCCCGGGGCAAAGAAGATGCTCCGTGCCGCCGCCATGACCTATGTGCTTGCCGCGCTCGGCTCGTTCGTGACGGTCCTGCGGCTTATGTCCCTTGCCCGCGGCGCACGCAGAAGGTAAGCGACAATCGTTCGTCATAAAAAGAGGATGCCCGGAACAATTCCGGACATCCTTATTTTTTTCGCTTTACGGCTGCTCCTCCGTTTCGGGCGTCGGTCTCGGGTCCAGGACGAGCTCGATGCGGTCCATCGTTTCGGTGATCTCGCCGAGCCGTTCCGTCAATGTCAGTCCGAACGTGCCGGTGTCGAGGTTTGCGTCGCGCATGGCGCGGAAGAGGATGTAGTTGCCGTCCTCCTCTAAAAGCGACAGGAAGCCGTTCTTCTGCGCAAAGCCGGACAGCGCCGACGTATGCGTCGTGAAGCGGAACCAGCCGACCTTTGAAAACGCGTCTTCGTTTGCGCCGAAGTGATAGGTATAGAGGAGATCCGGTTCGTCGTCGAGGTCCAGATCGGTCAGGAGCACGTCGACGACGCCTTTGCCGTCTTCGCCCTCGCCGAGCCGATAATAGCTGCCGTTTTCAACGACGTACGAGCAGCCGAGATCGATGCTGCGGATCACGGTAAAGCCCTCCGCGCCTTCCGGCGTCAGATCGATCCAGCGCGTCGCGTCCGAAAGCAGCTCCGAAAACTCATCCAGATGTCCCTGCGAGATGTCGAGCTGATCCAAAGGCGGGGCTTCGGGCGGGTTTCTGTCCGCGGAATAGACGCGGTCCGGCAGCGGCGTCGGCTCCGGCGTCGGCGTGGCTTCCGAAACGTATCCGCTGTCGCGGCAGCCGCGGCGCACGCGGAGCGTGACGTAAACGGCAGCGCCGAGAAGCAGCGCGGAGATCACGATGCAGCTCACGACGAACGCGCCCTTTGAAAGCAGTTTTTTCCAGTTTCGATTTTGTTCCATCAAAGCGCCTCCAATGCGTGTATTGCCCCGTTGAGACCCTCCGAAAGCCGATGCAGATGGACGCCGTCGATCAGACGGTGGTTGACCTGCACGGTGTAGGAAAGCGTTTGTCTGCCCTGCTCATCCGTTACGAAGCGTCCCCACAGGATGCGGGGCGTGCTGTCCGTGCCGTCGAGCGGAAACTCCTGCGCAATGTGCGTGTAGTCGATCCACGGCAGCGACGAAATGTATACGTCGTGCCCGGCTTCGTCCGCTTCTGCGGTCGGGATCGGCGAGACGTTCGCTTCCTCCTCCGCTTTCATCCGCGCCGCAAACGAAACGGGGTCCTCGCCGTCGATCCACTTTAGTCCGCAGATGCCGAACAGCTCGTCGTTCCACGGATAGGTATAGGATGGATCGCGATGATCCAGAAGATACACGTCGTCGCCGCGCAGCTCCACGCGAAACGCCTCGACGCCGTTGATCGCTTTCATCGTCACCCAGATCATGACGGCGTAGAACGAAACGCCGCGCCGCTTCGCAAACCGCACGGCTTCCGTGACGTCCTGCTTCCAGGTCAGGCTGTAAAACGGCACTTCGAGCCGCGCAAACAGCGCGTCGTGCGCGCTGCGGCTCCAGGTTTTCCGGTCGATTTTTTGCTCCATCAGAAGACCCTCCGCGCAAACACGAACGCGTCCGTCCAGTAGCTGCTGGTGATCTTGTTTGTGATGACCTTGCCTTCGCCCGAGGACGGATAGATGATCTTTCCGTTGCCGAGATAGATGCAGACGCAGTTCACGTTTTCGTTGCCGGGCGTCATAAAGAAGCACAGATCGCCGGGCTCAAGGTCGTCCATCGAATCCACGCGCTGCCAGCTTTCGTATTCGGAATAGCCCTTGCTCGTCTTGTGACGGACCTTGACGCCGACCTTGTTCAGACAATAGTACACGAATCCGCCCGGATCGAAGCCGGTTTCGGGATCCGTACCGCCGCGATGGTATTCCGTATCCAGAAACGATTCTGCCAGCGCGCAGAACTGCTCCGCCTTCGTGCGGTTCGGTTCCGGCGTTGCCGTCGGCTCGGGCGTGGGCGCTTCGGTGGGCTCTTCCGTCGGCGTTTCGGTCGGCGCCTCGGTAGGCTCTTCGGTGGGTTCCGGCGTCGGCGGATCGTTGACAACGATCGGCTCCGGCGTAACGGTCACGGCGTCCGTTGCTTCGGACACGGCGATCTCCGGCGCTTCGGTCGGCGCAAGGGTCTCGATCTGTCCGATGATCTGTATCTTATCGGTATCCGCTCCGGAATCGATGATGTTCGCCTGCGCCGTGCAGCCGAGCAGCAGCATGAATCCAAGCAATCCTGCCGTGATGATCGCAGACCGCTTCATTCGGATACACCTCCTTGTTTATCATGTGGCTTGATTATAAAGGAACAATGTCACCGAACCGTAAACGGAATGTGAACAATTCATGATTTTTGCCCCGAATGAAAAGATTTTTTTCGCTGTGAAACGGCGGGGCGGGAAGACGACGTTTTCCCGCGCGGACAAAAGAACCGGCGCTTTGTTCTGCCGGGCGATCGCGCGCATGAAAAAGGACGGTCCCGAAAGGAACCGTCCCAAGCGCAGACAAACGCTTTTCAGGCGATCAGCGGACCTTGCAGGAAAGGACGTTTGACCAACCGCCGTAATAGGTCGTTCCCTCAAAGACATGATAGGAACGCACGCGCACATAGTAGGTTGTGCCGGAGTTCAGATTCTGTACGGTCGTCTGATACGCCTTGTTGTTGGCGATCGTCACGGTTTTCAAACCGTTGAAATCGGCGTTCGTTGCATACTGAAGCTGATATCCGGTGAATACGGACGAACCGGACCATTTTGCGGTCAGCTGCTTCGAGCCCGGCGTGACGGCGTTCAGCGTGCGGGTCGTGATGCGGACGGTGGTTTTCAGCGGACCGACCACACCGAGATTATAGTTGTCCATCGGATCGGAATAGTATGCCTTGATCCCGTACTGGTAACGCGTGCCCGCAT
This sequence comes from Bacillota bacterium, assembly GCA_016286445.1. Lineage (GTDB taxonomy): Bacteria > Bacillota > Clostridia > Christensenellales > CAG-138 > UBA3792. Next base: position 2,845 of record JAEESS010000014.1, on the reverse strand, counting down.
AGACCTTGGTATCCGTCCAGCTTGTTTTCGTAGTGTTGTTCCAGCGTTCAAACGTCGTCCAGCCCGCATCCTGCAGGTTCCATGCTCTGCGGTAGATGACGTATCCTTTTGCATCGTCGACGGCGCTCCAGCTGACCTTGATGCCGTCATCGACGTTCTTGACCGTTGTGGTTTGGGGACCTGGCAGGAAGATTTTGAACGGGACCTTGAGGGATCCGTAATAGATTCCGCTGAACGTCAGATTCAGATACGCCGTTCCGGGCTTGATGTTGTCCGAGTAGGTCGCGCTGTAATAAGAGGAGGAGACCACGGTTCCGTTGCTCTGCTTGACGACGAAGCCCGGCGTCTGTATGCCCTTGTTATATACGACATACGGCGTCTTTCCCTTGAACTGCACTTCGTTCGCGTTCCATTCAACGTTTCCGTTGAATGCTTCGGCTATATAGAAATAACACGAGTCGATCGTATCATACTGGTTGTTGATGTGGACCCACGAGCCGCCGTAATAGGCGTAGATGTCCGACTCCATAACGTACCTGCCGGCGCCGTACGGCGTTGTGTCAAAGCTGACAGACCACGAAAACGTGGCGCTGGTAAACTGATGCTCCGCGCCCGAGAAATAGGTGGATTCGCCGTAGCGGCGGATTCTGCATTGGCATTTGATTGTGGAGAAATCTCCGCGGATGCCTTTGAGCGGGAACACAATGGTTTCTCCGCGCTTTGCGACATATGTGCCGCTGAGCAGATCCGGGCTGTCAAGAAAGATGAAAGGATACTTGGTCGCCTTTTCGTTGAGACCGCTGTCCTCCGCCTCCGTGCAGACCGGATCCTCCGTAAGAGCGGGATTTTGCTCGAACGAGCTTGCAATAGAGACGTCCTCATCCTCCGCAAAGGCGGGAAGGATCGGCAGCAGCATCAGCACAACGAGCAGCAGGGATACGAGTTTCTTCATGAATTGTCTTCTCCTATGAATCATATTAACCGATATTGGTTAATATGATTATATACCGTGTTCGGTTACGATGCAAGCGGAAAGTGAGGCTTGCCGGCATGATTTCGTACGAAAAACTCTGGAAAACGATGCAAAAACGGGGCGTTTCGCAGTACGCGCTGATAAAAACGCACCATGTCAGTCCGGCGCAGATCACGCGGCTGAAGCGGAACGAGAGCGTCAGCACGCATACGATCGACATGTTCTGTAAAATTCTGCACTGCCGCGTCGAAGATGTGATGGAATACATCGAGGACTGAAAAGAAGTCCCTTTGCACAAGGGAGGCTTTTTTGACCGGCGTGAAGAACCGCCGCTTGAGCCCTTTCGGTATTTCAAACGACGGTCCTTCACGGATTATGAGGTTGGGGCATTCCTGCAAGGAGACGGGGCTTCTCCAAGCAAGCTTTTATCGGGCGTCAGCCCGCTTTCTTGCTCTGTTCTTCCATCAGAAGTTTGTCCGCCACGAGCGCGATGAACTCGCCGTTCGTCGGCTTGTCGTTCTTGCCGTAGATGTTGTAGCCGAACAGCGCATTGAGGTTTTCGATCTTGCCGCGCGTCCAGGCGACCTCGATCGAGTGGCGGATTGCGCGCTCCACCTTGCTCGCGGAGGTGTTGAACTTCTTCGCAATGCCGGGATAGAGCTCCTTGGTGATGCGGTTGATCAGGCTCTGGTCCTCGTAGACCATGCGGATGCCTTCGCGGAGGTAATGATAGCCCTTGATATGCGCAGGGATCCCGGCGACGAGGAAGATCGCCGTGACCTTTTCGTCGAACGATTTCGGCGCCTGCTGAAAGCTCATCACGCCGCCGGTTTTCCGGTCGTTTTCGAGCGTGTCGAGCGCGCGCTTCAGGATCGTTTCCGGTTCGACCGGCTTGACCATGAAGTACCGCGCGCCGAGCGTGCAGCACCGGCGGACCATCGTTTCGTTGCGCAGCGCGGAGATCACGATCACCGCCGGCGCCGCCGCGCCCGAGATCGCCGGGAGCTGTTCGAGAACCGTCAGTCCGTCCATGTTCGGCATGATCAGGTCCAGCGTCATCAGGTCGTAATGCTTGTCCTTCAAACGCTCCAAAGCCTCGCGTCCGTCTGCCGCCGTGTCGACCTCGCCGATGCGTTCCTCCGTCAAAAGATAGCCTTTCATCAAATCGGTGAAGCGCGTGTCGTCGTCCACCAGCAGGATCCGAAGTTTGCTCATGCCGTCCTCCCTTTGCGCCTTAGGTGCGGCGCACGTTCTTGATTACCTGTATTGTACGACACGGCGTTCGCAGAATATAGCGTGCACGGATCGTTGTTTGTGTCGATTTTCCCGCGATTTTCGTCGAAGCGGGCTCGGCTTTGCGCGCGGCGGCGTTTTTGTCGGAAGGGTCATACCACGAAGAAAAGCGAAACGCCGCCGCTTGCCCGCCTCGCCCGCTTCTCCTCTCCGCAAGCGATCCCGTTTGCTTCGGCGATTCGGTTGTAAACGCCCTCATAACGCCTCCGCTGCACTACCAATCGCTTGCGGTTATACAGCAGGAAGATTCTCCTTGCGGAGAATCCGTGATTACGGCTCGGCTTTGCGCGCGGCGGCGTTTTTGTCGGAAGGGTCATACCACGAAGAAAAGCGAAACGCCGCCGTTGCCCGCCTCGCCCGCTTCTCCTCTCCGCAAGCGTAGCAGCGGTATAACAATCCCTCCGTCTCGCTTCGCTTCGACACCTCCCTTTACACAAGGGGGGCAAGAATTGTGCCAATGGATCGTAGGGGCGGATACCATCCGCCTCCCGTCTCGCTTCTCGACCTCCTTCACTTCATTACATATGGCAGGTCGCTTAATCAAACAAAAAAAGAACGGCGCGGTTCGCGCCGTCCCAT
>JAEESS010000074.1 GCA_016286445.1 Bacillota bacterium | reverse complement strand
TTCGGTCCGACCTACTGAAGACCGATTCGATACGTCTCAAAAAAACTGTTGTATATGGTCAATAACTGCGGGACGAGCGTAAAGATGATATAAGCAATGAAGAACGGCGCTATGAAAATGTACCCCCATTTTGCATAGCTCACGGACTTCAGCTTTTTGCCGGTTCCCGTTTGGATCTTTTCCATAGGATTCTCCTCCGAGAAGTTCAGATGAAACACTGCGGCAGGGGAAGCCCCTGCCGCAGTATGCTGTCAGATTATGCCGCAGGCAGCTTGATGTTCGGATAGGTTTCCTTGATCAGCTGATAGAAGTTGTTCATCGCGGTCTCGTAATCAACGGAACCGTTGAAGTACTCCTGCATCTTGTTCTGCAGACCCTCGTTCAGGATCTGGTCATAGTTGGTGTGGTTCTCCCACTTGATGTTCTTTGCAAGCTCTGCAAAGATCGCGATGTCATTCTGACCGTCGAGGATCGCGGTGTTGCCGTAGGTCGGATCGTTTGCATACTTTTCAACGACCTTGGTGTTGTTCGGATACTGATTCTCGTTCTCGACGAGCTTGGAGCAGACGTCTTCGTTCTTGGTGAACGTCTCAAAGATGTCCTTCAGCATATCGGTGTTGTCGGAACCGGTTGCAGCAATCAGCCACGTGCCGCCCCAGAAGTATGCCTGCGGGCCCTGAACGATGCACCAGTCGCCGACGCAGCCCTTCTCGGGATCCATCGCGTTGGTCATGCAGAAGTTGTAGTACCATGCCGGTCCGAAGAAGCACATGGTCTTGCCGTCTGCAAACATCTCATTGGTCTTTTCCGTATCCCACACGCCTGCGGTCAGGGTGTAGCCGTTCTTGATGTACTTGTCGGTCTGCTCGATCCACGCGGTGATCTGCGGGTCAAACTGGAGGTTGTCGTTTTCGTCAACCCAGGGCATCGTGCAGTTACCGGAGAACACACGGTAGGTCTCTGCGAAGGAAGCGGTCATCAGATAGCCCTTCTCCTTTGCCTGAGCCGCGACTGCGTCGAACTTCTCCCAGGAATCGATTGCCGCCTGGACTTCTGCGGGATCATCGGTGCCGAGAACGTCCTTGGCAATGCTCTTGCGGTAGATGACCGCCGCAGGGCAGCACTGGAAGGAAACGCCCTTGCAGACGCCCTTATCATCGGAAGCCGCCTTGATGGTGTACTCATACATCGTGTCGGCATTGGTATAGCCGATCTTCGAGATGTCCATCGAATAATCGGAATTGACATACTTGCCGATATAGTCCTGCTCAACAAGGAACATATCGATCTTGTCGTCGTCCTTTGCGTTCGCCTGATTCAGCAGCGCTTCGTCGAGCTTCTGCTGATAAGCGCCGTTGTCGCTCGGGGTGATGATCCAGTTGACGGTGACGCCCTCCGGAACGGTGTAGTACTTCTCGAAGAATCCCTTGAATTCTTCATTCCAGGCATAGATGTTGAATACCTTGCCCTGTGCCGCTGCTTCAGCGGGCTGTTCTGCGGGCTGTTCTGCGGGCTGTTCTGCGGGCTTATCCGCAGGCTTTGCGGTGCAGGCGACGATGCCGACCAGCATCAGGACTGCCATCAGGATTGCGACCAGTTTCTTCATGATTGTTACTCCTTTTTTTATTCTGTTTTTTGAAACCTTTTCGGCTCCTCTTTCCTATATCAAAACGCTTGCGCGTTTCAACCGATGTTCCGCACGGTACTGCCCGGCAAAAGCTCGCCTTCCACCATGATGCTCTGCGGCAGCCAGGTGTCCGGATGCTCGATCTGTTCGATCAGCTGTCTCGCCGCTTCGGTGCCCATCTCCGTCGCTCCCTGCCGGTAGGTCGTGAGCTTCGGGCGAAGCACCTGCGAAAGCGGGATGCCGTCGTATCCGACGACGCTCATGTCCCTCGGCACCGCGATGCCGTGACGCTCGAGCTCGCTCATGCCGCCGAGAAACGAAAGATCATCCGGGTAGAAGATGCAGCTCGGGCGTTCCGGAAGCTCCAGGATCGCCCTCGTTGCGAGCCCGCTCGATCTCGGATCGTGATACACCGCAGGGCGGATGTATTCCGGCGAGACCGTAATGCCGAGCGTTGCGCAGGTCTTTTTGAAGCTCGCGATGCGCTTCTGCGTGACCGATGTCATCTCGCCGTGAATGAACGCCAGTTTCCTGTGTCCGTTCTCATACACGAACCGCACCAGCGCTTCCATGCCGCGGACATTGTCCGAAAGAATCGACGTGCGGCTGTCGAACAAATAGTCCAGCGTGACCGTAGGTATCTCGCTTGTCGCGAGGCGAATGATCGCGGGATCCTGGAAGTCCGCCGAAGCGATGACCACGCCGTCGCAGCTGCGATACTTCGCGTGCTCGTAGTAGTCCATCGACATCGCCCCGAGATCCTTGCTGATGAAGGTGATGTCGTAGCCGAGCCGCTCCGCCTCCGCCTTCACGCTTTCGAGGATCTGTGAAAAGTACTCATGCGTGATACCGCCGCCGGTCGTGTCCGAAAACAGGACTCCGATGTTGTAGCTTCTTCCGACCTTCAGCGCTCTCGCCGTCGCGTTCGGCAGATATCCGAGCGCCTTTGCCTGCTCACGGATCCGTTCCGCGGTCTTCGGCGCGATGTCCGGCGCGCCGTTAAGCGCTTTGCTGACCGTTGCGCGGGATACGCCGCATGCCTTGGAAATGTCCGTTATGGTGACCATGCGCCGTCCCCTTTCGAAATGATATAATCTTAATCGATTTCGTCAAGTTCATTATAGCGTCCTCTTCTCCACTCGTCAAGAGGGTATTTTTACTTTTTTCGTGTTTTTTTCCATAAAAAATGTGTACCGGAGCCCCGTTTTTCAAAAGTTCACAGTTTTTGAAAATTATATCTTGCCTTTTTCTTTCGTTTTGTTTATAATGTACTTAATCGATTAAGTAAACACAAATCAATGGGGTGATTGAATGCAGTACGGATATTTCGACGACGACGCAAAGGAATACGTCATCACGCGGGCGGACACGCCGCTTCCCTGGATCAACTATCTCGGCAGCGACGGATTCTTCTCGCTGATCAGCAACACCTGCGGCGGCTACAGTTTTTATAAGGATGCGAAACTTCGGCGGATCACGCGGTTCCGGTACAACAACGTTCCGCACGACGAAGGCGGACGCTGCTTCTACATCTGCGACGGTGAAACAGTCTGGAGCCCGGCGTTCCTGCCGGCAAAGACCGCGCTTGATTTCTACCGCTGCCGTCACGGTCTCGGCTATTCCGTCTTTGAGGGAAAAAAGAACGGCGTTTCCGCGTCGCTGACAGTGACCGTTCCGATGCTCACCGATATGGAAGTGCAGAAGCTTGTGTTGAAGAACGAAAGCAGCATCGAGAAGAAGCTGACCGTTTACGGCGTCGCGGAATGGTGCCTGTGGAACGCGGTCGACGATTCTACGAACTTCCAGCGCAACTGGAACATCGGCGAGGTCGAGATCGAGGGCGGTACGGTCTATCACAAGACCGAATACCGTGAACGCCGCAACCACTACGCGTTTTATTCCGTCAACGCCCCGATCGACGGCTTTGATACCGACCGCGACACGTTCCTCGGACGCTTCCGCGGATGGAGCGAACCGCAGGCGGTCGAACAGCGTACCTCGTTCATGAGCATCGCTGCCGGCTGGGCGCCGATCGCCGCGCTGCGCCTCTCCCTCACCCTCGCCCCCGGCGAATCAAAAACGCTTCTCTTCCGGCTCGGCTATGTCGAAAACACGCAGGAGAAAAAGTTTACTGCACTCAATGTTATTAATAAGGAAAAAGCGCACGCCATGCTTGCCGCGTTTGATACCGAAGCGCAGTTTGACGCGGCGATGGATGCGCTCAAGGCATACTGGTCTTCCCTGCTCTCCCGTTTTGCGGTGCAAAGCAGCGAGGATAAGCTCGACCGCATGGTCAACATCTGGAACCAGTACCAGTGCATGGTCACGTTCAACATGTCGCGCAGCGCTTCCTATTATGAAAGCGGCACCGGCCGCGGCATGGGCTTCCGCGACAGCTGTCAGGACCTTCTCGGCTTTGTGCATCTGATCCCGGAGCGCGCACGCGAGCGCATCATCGATATCGCGTCGATCCAGTTTGCGGACGGCAGCACCTATCACCAGTATCAGCCGCTGACCAAGCGCGGCAACGCCGACATCGGTTCCGGCTTCAACGACGATCCGCTGTGGCTCATCGCCTGCACCTGCGCGTATATCCGTGAGACCGGCGATTTCTCGATCCTCGATGAACCGACGCCGTTCAACAACGAGACCGGCACTGAAGTCCCGCTTATGGAGCATCTGCGCCGCAGTCTACGCTACACGGTCGAGCATCGCGGTCCGCACGGACTGCCGCTGATCGGCCGCGCCGACTGGAACGACTGCCTGAATCTGAACTGCTTCAGCCTGACGCCGGGCGAGAGCTTTCAGACCTGCTCGAACTTCGAGAGCGGCAAAGCGGAAAGCGTCTTCATCGCGGGTATGTTTGTGAAGTACGGCAAGGAATATGCCGCGCTGTGCGATCGTATCGGATTGTCCGAGGAGGCGGCAGACGTTCGCGTATCCGTTGAGGAAATCGAGCAGGCAACACTGAGATTCGGCTGGGACGGCGAATGGTTCCGCCGCGCGTACGACGCGTTTGAACGTCCGATCGGCAGCCGCGAAAACGACGAAGGCAAGATCTTCATCGAGCCGCAGGGCTTCTGCGTCATGGCAGGCATCGGCGGACCGGAGTACGGCAAGCGCGCGCTTGCGTCAACCGAAGCGCTGCTCGGCAACGAATTCGGCATCGAAGTGCTGCATCCCTGCTATACGGAGTATCACGACTATCTCGGGGAGATCTCCTCGTATCCTCCGGGCTATAAGGAGAACGGTTCCGTCTTCTGTCACAACAATCCGTGGATCACGCTGGCGTACTGCATGGTGAAGGACGGCAACGGTGCATTCGATCTCTACAAGCGCAACGCGCCCGCCTATATCGAGGACAAGAGCGAGATCCATCGCACCGAGCCCTATTGCTACAGCCAGACGATCGCGGGGCGCGACGCAAAAACGTACGGCGAAGCCAAGAACGCATGGCTCACCGGCACAGCCGCGTGGTCGTTCGTCGCCGTCAGCCAGGGCATCCTCGGCATTCGCCCGGATTACGACGGTTTGATCGTCGATCCCTGCCTGCCGGACACGATGGACGGCTACCGTCTCTCCCGTCTGTTCCGCGGCACGCGTTATGACGTCACGGTCCGCCGCGGCGAAAACAAGGGTCTGATCGTCAACGGAAAGCCGGTTCCCGGCAATATCGTTCCGCTGACCGACGCGCCTGTCTGCGCCGTTGCATTAACGATCTGATCCCATCCCCTGACAGTTTCTTTATTTCCTTCCTGATAAAAGAAAGAACCTTGCTTTTCGGCAAGGTTCTTTCTGAATTGCTGTCTCAGATCAGGTTTTTCTGCGTTTCTGCGGAGAACAGATGCATCAGATCGCTGTCGAACGTGAAGCTGATCGATTCGCCGTACTCGAAACCGGCGCGCTTCTCTGCCGGAAGATCGACCGTCTGCAGCACGATCACGACATCCTTTCCGTTCGCATTGATATGCAGATGCATCGAGGATCCCATCATCTCGCAGACGTCCACGACGGCGTTCAGATGCGGTATCGACTCGTTCGACGCGCAAAGGGAAATATGCTCCGGACGAATGCCGAGCACGATCTTCTGCGGCGCAACGCCGTTATCCTTCAATGCCCGCTGCTGTACATCGTTCAGCACGAAACGAACGTCGCCGATGCATACACTGTAGACGCTCGCATGCTGTTCGAGTTCCGCATCGAAGAAGTTCATCTGCGGCGAGCCGATGAATCCCGCGACAAACAGATTGTCCGGATGGTTGAACACCTCCTGCGGGGTGCCGATCTGCTGGATGAAGCCGTCCTTCATGATGACGATGCGATCGCCCAGCGTCATTGCCTCTGTCTGGTCGTGCGTGACGTAAATGAACGTCGTATCGATGCGATGACGGAGCTTGATGATCTCTGCGCGCATCTGATTTCTGAGCTTTGCATCGAGGTTACTGAGCGGCTCGTCCATCAGCATGACTTTCGGCGCGCGCACGATCGCTCTGCCGATCGCAACACGCTGCCGCTGACCGCCGGACAGCGCCTTCGGCTTGCGGTCCAGATACTCGGTAATGCCGAGGATCTCCGCCGCTTCACGGACCTTTTTGTCGATCTCCTGTTTCGGCATCTTGCGCAGCTTCAGCGCGAACGCCATGTTCTGGTACACCGTCATGTGCGGATACAGCGCATAGTTCTGGAAGACCATCGCAATATCGCGATCCTTCGGCGCAACGCTGTTGACCAGCTTGTCGTCGATATACAGTTCGCCGCCGGAGATCTCCTCGAGCCCCGCGATCATGCGGAGCGTCGTGGATTTGCCGCAGCCGGACGGACCGACAAAGACGACGAATTCCTTGTCTTTGATCTCAAGATTGAAATCATCGACCGCAGTGACTTTGTTGTCATAAACCTTCTTGATATTCCTGAGTGACAGATTTGCCATACTGCTTTTGACTTTAACGGTCCCGAACTTCTTCAACGAACCGCCTCGCGCGCCGCGCATACGTCGGCCGCGCATTACGGCAGGTCTCCACACTGCCGCACCCCAAGCCGAGGGGATGGTTTCCTCCTTTATTGCAGTTTTCCCCCGCGCATACTGTGGAGTGTACGGGTTCCGACCGTTTTACAAATCATCGTCCCTTTTCCGGGCAGTTCTATTATAAAAGCCGTCCTGTGCGCTTGTCAAGAAAAATCTTAATCGATTTCGTAATTATATAGGATCTTTACGGATATCCAAAAAGCACAGCCTTCCGCCGTGCTTTTCTGAATCCCCGTCAGCGGGCGTTATGCTTTTTCAGCGTTTCGAGAAGCCACAGTCCCGTCTCGGTAAAATCATCCCGCTCAAAGCCGTTGTACTTCGGTACATTGAATCGGATCATCGAGCAAGCCTCGTTCGCCTTGCTCAACGCCCACATACAGTAAGAGATTTGTTCCTGTTCCAATAGGTCAATCCATTTGTCTGCGCTCTCAAGATCCCGCGGAAGGCCGCCGCTCGAAGCCGTCACGCCGTATTCGGTGACAAAGACCGGCAGCCCCGCGCTCCGAACCTCGGCAAGCATGTCCCGCACATCCTGTCCGTGGGTCGCAGCGTAGAAATGCAGCGTGTACATGACATTCCCATAAGAAAGCGGATCGGCGGCGACGCTCCTGAGGTCCTTCGACCAATCCGGATTGCCGACAAGGATCACCGAATCCGGATCCTTGTCCCGAATGATCGGAATGATCTCCTCCGCGTAGCGTTTCACGGTCGCCCAGTCCACGCCGTTCGGTTCGTTGCAGATCTCATACAGCACGTTATTGTGATCGCGGTACTGCTCCGCCATCTCTCCGAAAAAGACCTTTGCATCCTCCAGATAACGATTGGGATCACCGTCGCTTAGGATATGCCAGTCGATGATCGCATACATATCGTGCGCTTTCGCATATGCGACGCCGTTTGCGACGTTCTTTTGATACCGCTCTCTGTCTCCCTTTGCGCAGTATCCGATCACACCCATGCCGTAGGTATAAACGGCAAGCCGGACAACGTTCACACCGTACTCCTCCGACAGCTCACGGAACAGATCGTCATTGATAAACGATTCTGTGGTAATAAGATCGTGCGTGCTGACGCCCCGCAGCATAACGGGATCCCCTTTTTGATCGCACAGCCTGCCGCCGATCACCTGCAGCTTCCCGCAGGAGGATGGACGCGCTCTGCCGTCCTTCACGGCGTTTTTCACGCCGCATCCGCTTGCGGCAGACAGCAGAAACAGTACCGAGAGCAGCAATGTCAAAGCTTTTTTCATATGGCAGCATCCTTGTAAAGAATTTGTACGGCAAGCAAAGCCTTTCCGTCGGGATTCGGATCCCGTAATGATTATACGATTCAAAAGCAATCCATGTCAATGAGCATTTGACGCGCATCTGATAACGATCGTTTCATCTGCACCAAAGCGCAGCGAAGTCGAAACGGAGCAGGTGGGCGGCGACATTTTCTCCAAAAAGAGAAATGTCGCCGCGAATGATTCGACGTTCGCGGCGACGTGGCGCGCCTGTTGATAACGGACTTGCCAGCAAGCGATTGATAGCGCCGCGGAGGCGTTGTGAGGGCGTTTACAACCGAGCAGCCGAAGCAGGCGTGATCATGGTACGCGCGGGAAGCGCGCGATCTACCGCTGTAACGAAGTGGTTTGCGGAAAGGAGCCGCAACGGAGATGGTGAGCGGTGACATTTTCTCCAAAAAGAGAAATGTCGCCGCGAACGATTCGACGTTCGCGACGACGTGGTACGCCTGTTGATAACGGATTTGGTAGATGCATAATAGGCAACCGCACAATCCTCGGCGGCTGTTACTATGCTCTTTCCGTTATTTCATTCGCATCATGCGTGCGAACCGCGCGATGACGATTACGGCGATCAGAATGATGATGATCGCGATTGCGACGAGCAGGGAGATCCACCATTGGGACAGCGTCTGCTGCTCCTTCTGTTCCTTCTCCTGCTTTGCTTTTTCCTCATCGGTGATCTTCTGGGGCTCTGCGATCGTCATTTTCACCGACTGATCCTCCGTGTGCTGTTCACCGTTGACATCCTCATAGGAGATTCGGACGCTGCCGTAGGTTTCGCCGTATTTCTGTGAGCCGGACAGCGTTGTGACAAACACGGTCATCGTCTTGTCCGCGCTCTCCTGCGGGGCAAGGTTGCCTAAAAACGCCGAGGAGCAGATGAGTCCGTCGCATTCCAAGGCGCAGCGGACGTTGAAGATCTGCGAAAAACCGGTGTTGTAGACGCAAACCGGCAGCGTAAAGCTTTCACCGCTTACGATCGATTCCGGCAAACGTACCTCGTCATAGCCCAGCGACGCCTTCTGCACGACGGTCAGCGGATACTCCGTGCCGTTTTCATAGGCCCCGCCGTTCTTTGCATCCTTGTAGAGACAGTCAAACCGGAACGTATGCTTGCCCTCCAGCGCGCTCGGCAGCGCGCGAAGCTCAAAGGTCACGGTCGTCGACTCGCCCTTTTTGAGGCTTTCGATCGTCTGATGGTCCTCCACGCCCTTGTGCCGGATCGTATCGTCCTCCGCCGCATAACGGATCACGACGTTCTTTGCGTCGCGCGTACCGGTGTTGCTGACGGTCAGCGTCGCGGTGAACCCGTCGCCGCCGTTTACGATCTCGCTGTATTCACAGTTCGTGATCTCAATTTTCGGCTGCGTGACACCGATCGTATACTTGCCCTCCTCGGTATACGCGCCGCCGTATTTGTCCTCGTAGGAAATCTGAACGGCTACGATCGCGGCGCCTTCCGTTGCGCCCGGTGCGATGCTGAGGTCGAAATCGACGTCGAGCTCGCCCTTGATCGGAAGCGCATCAAAGAACCGCGCGTTCAAATCGCCGCGCAGGGCGATCGATTCCGATTCGGGCGTCAAAGCGACGCGAATGTTCTTGGCGTCGTAGTTGCCGACGTTGGTCATTGAGACCTTCACCGTTGCCTGCTCTCCGCCGGAGACCTCGCTCGGCGTGATCGCGCAGTTCTGAATCAGGATGACCGGCTTCCGCACCGTCGACGGACCGCCGCCGCCCCCGGAGGACTGCGTTTTTCCGCCGGTCAGCTGTACCTGCAGATTGAACGTCTGTTCCGTCGGATCGCCTGCGGGCGTCTTATAGGACACATGGAGCACAACGGTATAGGTGCCGTTATAAAAGGTGCTTTTGAGCGGAACGCTGAACTGGATCAGATATGCGGTAGACTTCCCCGTTTTGTTCTCCTTGCCCTGCGTAACGTTATACGTCTGTTCGTGCACGTTGAACTGCAGATTGGAAGCCGCAAACGGTCCGTCCGGGATTTCCGGCACGACGCGGATCGTGTTCCCCTGCGTTTTGCCGAGCAGCGGCATGATGAACTGCACCGAGCTCTTCCCCTGCACGGGCATGTACCCGCCCGCATAGCTCTTTTCCATACCAGGATACTTCCAGTATGTGTCAATTTTCAGCGGTTCTGCCCCGCCGTCCGCGACCGCCGGCACCACGATCAGCAAAAGCGCCAATACCAGCAGCCATGCAAATACTCTCTGTTTCATACCTTTTCCCTTCTCTTTCGTTCGGTTTCTTCCTGTATATGTCAAAATCTCATAACAAACAACAGCGTTGCCGTTCGGTACACAAGTACGAGGAACCGGCGTCACACCTGTCTGCCAAATCCGGCGACGTGCGCGGCAGGGTTTGTACCGGTGTGAATCTCTCCCTCCGCCTCGCTTTGCTCGGCGCCTCCCCCATCAGGTGGAGGTCATGCTGTGTGTCCTTTGTCAACCGGATAACGAACGGCATCGCCGTTCGACACGCAGGCGCGCAACACCTCATCCGCCTTCGCTCACGCTACGGCACCTTCCCCTCAAGTAACCGCTGAATAAAGCGGCTATTTCAGCGAGAAGACCGGTTATCATTGAAAAAAAGACTCGAATGTCTCGTTCTTTCATGTTTCATGCCCTCATTTTGTGCTTTCAGAGCAGTTTTGGGCATAGTTATCCTGCGCATTACACATATCGTGTAAGCATATACAGATTCGCACTCGCAAAGGCAAGGTAGGCATAATCCTGATTCTTTTGGATCCCTTTATACCTTGCCTTTCGCCATCTAA
>JAEESS010000013.1 GCA_016286445.1 Bacillota bacterium | reverse complement strand
GGATCAGGGTGCGGAAGCTGGTGAGCGGCGCTTCGGGACCGCGCCAGATGGAGCTCATGCAGAACACCCGGTCGCCGCTTTGAAAGCCCGCGACGAAGGCGACCGGCTTTCCGTCGGCGATCCATGCCGCGGAGAGGTTCGGGTCGACCCTGTCGCCGAGATAGGAGGGGCGAAGAAACGACGGAAGCCCCGTGCCGGATTCCAGCGTGTCGATCTGCGACGGCGTCAGTTCGGAGAACAGCGCTACCGACGCAGGTCGCTTCCAACCCGGACGCAGCGCGGGACCGAGGAGCGGAGAGTCCAAAAAGTCCTCGCTGTTCATTCCGCATACCGGGGAGTCCGTCTCGATGCTTCCGCCGCGGGAGAGCACGAGCGCGTCCATGGCGGCAAGCTCCTCGTCCTTCAGGATATATTCAAGGTACAGCGATTCCTTCCCCAGCCGCGCGCCTTCCTCCAGCAAAAGGTCCAGTAAATGACCGGCTACGCCGCGGGACCGCGCTTTCGGATCGATGAAGAAGCTGCGAACGTTTCCTTCGTATTCGTTCCATTCGACGACAGCCGCGCCGCAGGCGAGACCGTTCCAGATAGCTCCGAGAACCGTATAAGCGCTGCCGTTTTCCGCGCGGGCGAGATCTCTGCGCACGTAGGGCAGAACGTATCCCGCGAAGGATTCCGGGAGGATCCGCCCGAGACGGCAGAAGCTGATATTTACCATGACGGAGACTCCTTTACTGCTTTCATATATTTTCGATCGTATTATAACACAGAAGCGGCGCGTGCAGGAACGCAGTCCGTGCCAAATTCACCCTATTTTTGACAAATTTCAACAATCATATATTTGATATGGTATACTATCGTCAGCGAAAACCAGAGAGATTCACGCGCCGCGGGAGGCGTTGCAAAGGAAACGGAAATGCAGATTGCTGTTTGCAGTTCGGATGAAAACGAGATCGGGCGGATCTGTTCTCTTCTAAGCGAATGTTCCGTTGCCGTTCGCAGGCAGGCGACGGTGAAGGTTTTTCCTTCGGAAGAACTCTTTTGGGATGCTTTTCGACCGGGATGCTTCTATGGCGTTGTGGTGTGCTACGGAGACGTGAAGGGATTCCTGCTTGCGCGAAGGGTGCGCGAGGAAGACAGCGGCTGCCGCGTCGTATTGCTCGACGATACGGATCGATACGCGATCCGCGGGCTGAGGATCCATCTGAACGATTTTCTGATACGTCCGGTCGGCAGCGATCAGCTTCGCGCGACGCTCAGGAGACTGCTCGGGGAATAATATGCAGATCAAGAAGAACAGAAAAGCGCTTCCCCTGCCCGAGGCGGAAACGAAAAAAAGCACGGAGGCGAAGTTTGCGTGGGCGGTCGGCGCGACGTGGCTGGAGCAGCACGATCCGCTGTACCATGTGACGGAGAGCTTTCAGCAAAGCTTTGACCGCATCGGACGCTCGCACGCGGCTGCGGCGGCGGGGTTCGAATCGAAAGCTGAGGACGCATCGCAGGAGGAGAAGGACCAACCGGAAAACGAACGGGGGCAGGAGAACGGGAAAACGACCGAAGACGGTACGCGGGCTGTCGCTCCCGGGAAAGAGCGGACCGGTGATCGGCAGGAAGAGACGCCCCGGCTGACAAAGTTTTCCGAGATCGCGTTCCGTCGCGGCGCAATGTCATCGGCGGTACTCAACGGAACGGGCAAGATGATGCTGGTCTCCTGCCTGAAAAGAACGGCGTATCAACACGAGCCGAGGAGACTTCAGCAGCGGACCCTATCGGTCAAGGAAGCAAGGATCAGACCGATCCCGGGACATTCGCCGGATCAGCTTCTGGTCAATCAGGGCTTTGCCCACAGCGCGTTGGGCATCATCGTGGACACGCTGCGGGACGCGAGGCGCGTCGTCGAGTCGATGACACAGGTCGCCTGCAGCGCAGACGAGGCAACACAGTCGGACCGCGCCGCATTGTACAGGATCTATCCCTTTCTGGACGACAGCAGGGACGCGGCGCTGGAGGCGGAGTATCGTGCAAAGCTTGCCGACTGCACCGACGAGCGGATGAAACCGGTGCTCCAGAACGCTCTGGTCAGGACGCTCTCGCTCAGAGCGAAAAAGGCCCAGATGAAGAACGAATTCATCAACAAGCTTCGTTTCATCTCGGACCGCGCGACGGAAACACTGTCGGAGCTGGAGGCGGCGGGGATCGAGGACGAGCTTGTCGCAGCAGCATTCGGAGAAGGATCGGACGAGCTTCCGGAGAATCCGGACGAAGGAGCGGACGGCGATGCACCGAACGGAAACAAAAACGGATCAGAAAAAGCTGCCCGAACGGGAGCAGCACGAGCAGAGAAAGAAAAGCTCTGAAGCGGCGTCGGAATGGGCGCTGACCCTGAATGCGATCCTTGCGGGCGGGAGCAGGGAACAGCTTCCCGCCGAACGCATACGCGGGTTATCGGGCGTGATGGGAAATTCCGCGCTTGCGGAACTCTTCGCGATGCGGAAGGCAGGTCCGCAGTTTTCGGAGATGGATCTGCCGCAGGGAGAATGTATGACCGCTCCCGCGGAGTTTGACGTTTGGGGAGAACCCTCACTCGTTTCTCCATCGGACGGACAGTCGGCTGCTCCGCTCGGGAATGCGCAGCCGCTGACAGTGTAACGACATGCAGGTGGGACCGATGGAAGAAATGAAAGCACGGCAGGTGCTGCTTGCGCTGCTCGAAAGAGAAGGCGTCGAGTGGCGCGAGGAGAACGGGTGGCTGCGGTTTCGGTCGAAGCACGGCGCGATGCTGTGGGAGACCTCCTGCAGGACTTCAGACGGTGCGATGCTGTTTTACGGACGGTTTCCGTTCCGCTGTGCCGACCCGGACAAAGCGCGCGGGTTTTGCAACGAGATGAACCGCAGGCTCATCCGCGGCGCTCTGTACGTGACGGAGGAAGGAGCTCCCGTTTACCGGTGCACCGCGGAAACGGACGACGTTTACGGCGCGGAGCAGCGGATCACAGAAGCGATTTCCTACAGTGCGCAGGTGATCGCATACTGCTGGGGAACGCTCTCCGGCTGTTGAATCAGTAACCCAAAGCGAACACAAATTCGCTGAATAAAACAAAAAAACAAAAATGAAAGGAGGGGCTTCACTCCGTGAGATCAATAACATGGCGTGAAGCGAGAACATGGCAGAGTATTTGTCACCGGGCGTGTATGTAGAGGAGTTTGACTCCGGTGCAACTCCAATGCAAGGCGTCAGCACCAGCACCGCGGGCTTTATCGGCCTTGCGGAACGCGGTCCCGTAATCGGCGAACCACAGCTTGTCACAAGCTTCGCCGATTACAAACGTATGTACGGCGGCTACCTCAGCGAAGCAGGGTATCATGCCGCCAGGTTCCTTCCCTATGCCGTGGAACAGTTCTTCATGAACGGCGGTTCCCGCGCCTATATCATGCGTGTCATTCCCGACGACGCAAAGGCAGGCAGCGTGACCTCCGGCGTGCTGAAAGTCACGGCAGCGAGCCCCGGCGCATGGGCGGACAACATGCGCGTCACCGTTGAGCCGTCCTCCAAGGCTAAGACCCAGGTCTTTGCCGTGAACGGCGCCGATCTCACATTGAAGAATGCCGACGGCTTCAATGCCGGCGATGTCGTTGAACTGTTCGACGGCAACCAAAGCGCATTCGCGACTGTCAAGAGCGTGCTGGACAAGGTCGTTACCCTTGACGCCCCCTGCACGCTGGATGTTGCCGACACCAAGGTCGGCACGACGAAGTTCATCCGGACCTGCGAGATCACGATCACCGCGCGTCTCGATGACTCGATCGAAACCTTCCCGAACCTCTGCCTGAAGCCCGAAGCATTGAACTTCGCGCCGATCCGCACCGAGAAGAGCGACCTCATTAAGGTCGAAGTCGTTCCCGCGGCGAAGAGCGCTTCAAAGGGCAAGAAGGAAAACAAGGACGAAGCGGCGGCAGAACCCGCGCCCGCCGGCATTACGCCGTATGAGCTTTGCGGCGGCACCGAGGGCATTCTCGTGCTGACGCCCGCCGGCGGCTCCAACGGCGGCGCACCGACTGCGGACGCCTATCTCGGCACCGACGGCGGTCCCGGCAAGCGTACCGGCATGCAGGCGTTCCTTGAGAATCCCAACGTATCCATCATGGCCGTTCCCGGTGTTACGATGCCCGAGGTCCAGGCCGGTCTGATCGGCTTCTGCGAGGGCAAGAAGAGCTGCTTTGCGATCCTCGACGTTCCGGTGGATCTCAAGAAGACGAACGACGTAGCGACATTCCGTGATATGTATGATTCCACCTACGCCGCAATGTATCATCCCTGGATCCAGATGTACGACGCAGGCGCAAAGCGCCCCGATTTCTTCCCGCCTTCCGGCGCGATGGCCGGCATTTTCGCGAGAAGCGACAACGATCGCGGCGTTCACAAAGCTCCCGCCAATGAGGTCGTTCGCGGCTGCACCGGCTTGAGCTGCAACTACAACACCGGAGAGCAGGATATCCTGAATCCCATCGGCGTCAACCTGATCCGTGCCTTCCCCGGTCGCGGCATCCGCGTATGGGGCGCACGCACCATCAGCTCCAACGGACTGTGGAAGTACCTCAACGTCCGCCGTCTGTTCATCTACATCGAGGAGTCCATTCGCGCCAACACGAACTGGGTCGTCTTCGAACCCAACAGCGAGACGCTCTGGGGCCGCGTAAAGCGCACCATCGAAACCTTCCTCGCAACCTGTTGGAGAGACGGCGCTCTCGCCGGCTCCAGCCCGGATCAGGCGTTCTATGTAGAATGCGGTCCCACCACGATGACGCAGGACGATATTGACAACGGCCGTCTGATCTGCGAGATCGGCATCGCGCCCGTCAAGCCCGCTGAATTTGTGATCTTCCGCATCACGCAGAAGACCGCCGCATCCGAATAAGCCACGCGGCTTCATTATCGACAGAAAGGATGACAGAATAGATGGCTATCAATTATCCATACAGAGTATTTCGATATCAGGTCGAAATCGACGGTATCAGCCGTGCGGGCTTTTCGGAAGTATCCGGTATGAGCTCCTCCACGGACGCCGTTGAGTATCGCGAAGGCGACGATCTGCGCAACACGCCGCGTAAACTGGCGGGTCTCACAAAATTCGGAAACGTCACCCTCCGCTGGGGCGTTTCGGACGACGCAGACTTCCTTGATTGGGTCTACTCCGTCGCGCCGACGAATACCGCGCCGCCTACCGGCATTCTGCGTCATAATGTGACGATCACCCTCATCGACGACGCCGGAAGCCCCGGTCCGTCCTGGAACCTCATCAATGCATGGCCTGTCGGCTACACCGTACCGGATCTCAACGGTATGGGCGGAGAAGTGGCGATCCAGTCGCTGGAACTCTGCCACGAAGGTCTCGAGCATACGCCCGGCGCCGCTTCCGGTGAGCCGTCTCCCATCTGATGATCATATGACTGCGACCTTCCTGCCGCCGGGTGAACATCATCCGGCGGTACGGAGGGCTCTGTAAAATAAGAGGGGAACTATGGAAACTGAATTCGAATTTGAATTGCCGAAGGGCTATGTCGATAAAAACGGGGACGTTCACAAGCGCGGCACTATGCGCCTTGCGACCGCCGCGGACGAGATCCTGCCGATGCGCGATCCGCGCGTCCAGCAGAACGCGGGATACCTCACGATCATCCTGCTCTCCAGAGTCATCACGCGGCTGGGAACCCTGAACAGCATCAACACACATGTGATCGAAGGGCTGTTCACAATGGACCTTGCGTACCTGCAGGACCTCTATCAGCGCATCAACATGTCCGACATGCCGACCTATAAGGTCGTCTGTCCGCACTGCAATCAGCAGATCGAGGTACCGCTGGATTTTTTATTGGCCTAGGACTGGTGCTGTATCCGCAGGAACAGCTTTACCAGGAGATGACCTTCCTGTCATATTATCTGCACTGGTCCCGGGATGAAGTCATGGCGCTGAGCCATCAGGAACGCCGCCGCTGGTGCGCGGAGGTTTCTTCGGTGAACAAAAAGCTCAGCGGGAACGACAAGAGCAAAACATTCGAGTTTCGGTAAGGAAAAGCAGGTATGCTGATCAATCTGCCCGGCTCCTTAAAAAAATATATCGGTCCGCTCAAATCCTTCCGCTTCCTTGTGGAGGTGGACGGCGACGCAGTCGGCGCTTTCACGCAGTTTTCCGGGATCCGGATGGAGGTACAGACCATTCAGGTCCGTTCCGGGAGCGATCTTCGAGGCGTACAGGAAATCGTGCCGGTGATGACTCGCTTTGACCCCGTCACGCTCACCAAAGGCGTGATCGGGGATAACGCGTTTCTCGACTGGATCTTTGCGGCTGCCGCGTCGACCCACACCGGACCGACCGGCGTCAACCTGTTCCGCACGATCAACGTGATCGCGCTGGACGACGCCGGACGCCGCGGCGTGATCTGGTCGCTGAAGGATGCCATGCCCATCCGTTACGAACTGTCGCCGATGGACAGCTCCCGCAGCGAGGTGCTGTCCGAAAGCGTCACGTTTGCCGTTCACGGTATGGAGCGCACCGTCAGCCCGCTCAGTTTTCTGACGATGTTGGAGGGATGATGCCGTATGCTGACAAGCGATTACCTTTCGGGTTCTTTTTTTCAGGTCGCATTGATCGGTCCCGGCGCCGCGATCATGGGGAGATTCACCGCCGTAAGCGGTCTCAATATGGAGATCGAATACGAAGTGTATAACGAAGGCGGTCTGAATTACCCGCGCTTCTTTTTCAAAGAGAGCAGGCCGCAGGTGCTGGTGCTGGAGCAGGGCGTCGTCACAACGCTGGATTCCGTTTCCCTGTTGATGGCAATGACCGCCTCGGGCATGTCGATCCCGCTTGCGGGGACCGTGATCCTTATGGACAGCTTCGGAAAGCCGCAGCGGACCTGGACCATCGTGGGCGCGTACCTCAGGAAATACGTCGGACCCGATCTGAACAGCAACCAGCCTGCGCTCGCGGTCAGCCGTATCGAGTTGATCTATAACGGGTGTTACTGATGGAATCGATCGCCGTGACAAAACCGGATATGTCGGTCACGAGACAGGACGTCCTGTCTCCGTTCGGTTTGCTGACGGCGCTGTTCACCGAAGAAATCGCCCGACGCAACAGCCGTTCGACCGGCTTTTACCGGGCGATGCCGCTGGCATATCTGGAGGAATCGGAACGCGAAGTGCTGCCTCCTCCTCCGGAGGTACGCATCGAACTGAACATCGATCTGCTCCTGAACCGCCTGCTGAAGGACGCGAGGGAGAAGGAAAAGAACGAAAAAAAGCCACAAACGCCGCCGGAGCGCATTCTGGAACGTGTCGTCGTGCGGGAACGTGAGCTTCGTACCGCCTACGCCGAGACGCGCCGGGTCGTGATTGAGACCGGCGGAGAAAGATACACCGCGCATATGCCCGTAAAGGCTTCGACGCAGGATCCGGAATACACGAAACGGAGCGGCATCAGCAGAAGCATACGCGCCGACCGAGAAGCGCAAAGCCCAAAAGAGAGCAGCCTGACAGCAGCCGACATGCAGAAACGCGCCGGTTCGACGTCAAAGCTGCTGTCCGCCGTCGGCACGGCAAAGCTCGTCCGCGTGCACACGACCGCAGAGCATAAGCGCTCGGATCGGATGCTGCCGCTTGCCAGCCAGATGCTGAGCGCGCCTGCAACCGGCGGCTGGACGCCGCAGCAGCGCGAGCTGCATCCCGGCTATCCGGTCCGTTCGGAAACAAAGCGGGCGGGAGGGATTCCTGCGGGCAGCATACTGCTGCCGGACGTACTGCGCCGCCGCCGTGAGGAGGCGATCGCGCAGAGCGAGATCCGGCGTGCGTCCGCGGACATCTCGGAAGCATATGACGCGGCAAATGACATGCTCGAATGGAGCACGGAAGGCGCCGAAAAGAATTTTGAAACCGATCGCATCTTGCGAGAGGTATATCGCGCAGTGGACAAAACGCTGCGCCGCAATGCGTCGCGCGGCGACGAAACGCCGACGCAGTCCGAAAAGCGCGGAGAACACAGGGAAACCCGATCATACGCCGCCGGATCAGAGCAGGAAAGAGACGATTCCTATACGCGCGCGCGTGCGCATGCGACCGGCGCGCAGCGGAAAGGACCCGGGCATGAAGCGGGATCCGTCCCAGACACGCAGACGTTTGAGACGTCGAATTCGGAGACGGAACGGACGGCGGAGCATGCTGCTTCCGCGCAGAGCGCTGACGGGCGTTTTGCATCTCAAAACCGCGGAACTGCCGCAGCGTCCCGTGATACGATTGCGGGGTCGTCGGAACAGCCCGCCGCGCACGAACAGGTTTACAACCGACCGGCTTTATCGGTGGATATGACCGAGCCGGAAGAGAGAATACCCTTTGCGGCATTTCCAGAAGGAGAGGGGACGGACGTGTCCCCGGAGCTGATCTTTCGGGAGGATGCAAAGGAGGATATGCGTTCCGCCGCAAAGCGGGAGGACGGGAAAACGCCTGCGCCGCAGGCTGCGGACAGAACGGAAGCGTCAATAGTTGTACAGGGCAAGCAGGAGACCGCGCTGCCGATCGAAAGCCGGACGGAGCTTCCGAAAGAAGCGCCTGCAGAGCTGACCTATCGCACGGACGGGGAATCGATTTCCGCCGCAAGGCGGGAGGGCGGGAAAACGCCCGCGCCGCAGATTGCGGACAGAACGGAAGCGTCAAGCGCTGCACAGGGCAAGCCGGAGACCGCGCTGCCGACCGAAAGCCGGACGGAGCTTCCGAAAGAAGCACCTGCAGAGCTGACCTATCGCACGGACGGGGAACCGATTTCCGCCGCAAGGCGGGAGGGCGGAAAAACGCCCGCGCCGCAGACTGCTGTCGGAACGGAAGCGTCAAACGCTGTACAGGGCAAGCCGGAGACCGCGCTGCCGACCGAAAGCCGGACGGAGCTTCCGAAAGAAGCGCCTGCAAAGCTGACCTATCGCACGGACGGGGAACCGATTTCCGCCGCAAGGCGGGAGGACGGAAAAACGCCCGCGCCGCAGACTGCGGACAGAACGGAAGCGTCAAGCGCTGTACAGGGCAAGCCGGAGACCGCGCTGCCGATCGAAAGCCGGGCGGAGCTTCCGGAAGAAGCGCCTGCAGAGCTGACCTATCGCACGGACGGGGAACCGATTTCCGCCGCAAAGCGGGAGAGCGGGAAAGCACCCGCGCCGCAGATTGCGGACAGAACGGAAGCGTCAAGCGCTGTACAGGGCAAGCCGGAGACCGCGCTGCCGACCGAAAGCCGGACGGAGCTTCCGAAAGAAGCACCTGCAGAGCTGACCTATCGCACGGACAGGGAACCGATTTCCGCCGCAAAGCGGGAGGGCGGGAAAGCGCTCGCGCCGCAGATTGCGGACAGAACAGAAGCGTCAAGCGCTGTACAGGGCAAGCCGGAGACCGCGCTGCCGATCGAAAGCCGGGAGGCTTTTTTGAAAGAAGCATCTGCGGAACTGATCTATCGGGAAGATGCAGAACAGATCACGGGGCAAAGCGCGGTACAGGCGAGTGCACCGGGCGATGGACCGGCAGAACGCGGAACCGACGTCCGGACACAGATAACGGCGAGACCGGACGCCGCGATACCGTCTGATGCTTTGGAAACGGAGCCCCCCGCCGAGCTGACCTACCGTGAGCGAACGGAGGAAAGCATACGGCAGAACGCGGAGAGGCGCGAGACGAAAGCGTCCGCGCCGCAGTCCCCGATCCGTACGGAAACGGAACTGACCGCGTATGAGGGACCGGAGAGCGAGATCCGGACGGCGATTCCAACGGCGCGAGGAGAGACGAACGCATACGCCGAGCTGACCTATCGCAAGGATACGGAACGGAACGCGGAGCAAAGCGGATTGCGGCAAGATGGTACGATGGGGAGACAAACTCCGGCACAGCAGTTTATTCCTGCGGTTATGCAGCACGGGGAAGCGCACCGCGCGCAGCCGCAGACCGGAGACACGCCTCGCGCATGGAAGACGGCGGGGCAGACCGTACGCGATATCCGAGTCGCTTCGGAGCAGGGACGTCGCCGTCCCGACGCCGTCCGCGGCGAAAGACGGAACGCAGAGCAGGGAAAGCAAGTCGTACAAAAGGGGCAGGACGCGGATCGCGTTGCACTCCCGGTTGGGGAGGAGACGGATGCTTTGAGACCGCCGGAGCTGTTCTTTGCGGCGCCTTCTTCTGCCGAGCAGCCGCCCGAGAGTTCGATGAAAGCAAGACCGGCGACGCCGCCGCAGAGCGACGGAACGAACGAGCTTCCGACGTGGGCAAGGGAATTGCTGGAAAAGTCGGGCGTCAGTCCGACCGAGCAACGCTCCGCTGCGCTCAACTGGAAATCCGGCGCACCGGGCGCACATCAGATCAGCTGGACCGCTCCTGCGGCGGCGCAGCAGAGCGTTCCGACCGACAGAACGGAGCTGTCGTTCAAAAAATCCCGTGAAACGGAGGAGCTTCCGGCACGTCAGCCGATCGGCGACGCCGAGATCCAGCGCACGGCGGACAGAGTTTATAAGATCATTGAAGAAAGAATCAGACGCGAGCTGCGTCGGAGCGGAAGATAAGAGGAGGTGGAAAGGGCGTGTTTGTCGGGCTGCCGAACCCCAATATTCTGATTCCCGTGGAAAAGATGCGCATCACCGATCTTGACAACCGGGAATCCTTTGAGGTGCTCTACAATCCCCAGTCCTATACCCGTCAGAAGACCGTGAGTTACAGACCGATCCCGTCGCTCGGCGCAGACGCGCCGGTCGTGCAGTTCCACAGCGGCGGAGCGGAACAGCTCACGTTCGAGTTGTTCTTCGACAGCGTGTCTGCCGGTTCCGAGGTCGGAGGAAACTTTGCCGACCGTGCGAAATTTGCGCTGAACAGCATGGCCCCGACCATCGTCGGAGGGATCGACGTCAGGGACTATACCAGAAAGATCACGAATCTCATGTACGTCGATTCGGATCTGCACCGTCCGCCGATTTTGAAGGTGGAGTGGTCGTCTCTGCAGTTCAAGGGCTTTCTCTCCTCGTGCAGAGAGCGATTCATCCGCTTTGACGAGAAGGGCCAGCCCGTGCGCGCGTATCTGGATTGTGCCTTTGTGGAGTTTCGCGAAAACAAGGAGCTTTACGTGGCGAATCCGCTGAACTCGCCCGATACGACCAAGTATCACACGGTTCGCCAGGGAGATTCTCTCTGGGCGCTTGCCGCGCAGGAATACGGCGACGCGGGTCAGTGGCGCGTGATCGCGGAGGCCAACGGGCTGTCCGATCCGCGTGTGCTGCGAAACGGCGAGATGCTGATCATTCCGGCGCTGCTGTAACGGAACGGGAGGACGCAGAATGGATCAGGGTTCATACACGTTCGATTCGCTGGCAAAGAAACACGACAACTTTCTCGCTCCGAGCTTTGAGATACAGGTCAACGGGAAAGAGCTTCCGCAGGGCAAGTACCATATCCCGGGTGTTGAAGTGGAAATCAGCGCATCCGGCACGGTGGGCGGCTGTACCTTCTCGATCGCAGGACAATACGATTATCAGAACAAGAAATGGCTCAACGACGCGTCGACGATCATTAAGCCCGGCGTGAAGATTACGGTCTTAGGAGGATACAGCAAGTCCCGTACGGAACTGTTTTACGGATA
Source organism: Bacillota bacterium (assembly GCA_016286445.1). GTDB lineage: Bacteria > Bacillota > Clostridia > Christensenellales > CAG-138 > UBA3792. Next base: position 33,073 of record JAEESS010000013.1, on the reverse strand, counting down.
CGTCGACGATTACTCGCTCCAGTTCGATCAGGAAGGAACGCCGAGCATTAAGGTGAACGGGCTTGACGGGCTCGGTTATCTGATGAATATGTGTCAGCCATTCTATGCGGGGGAAAAGCAGCCGAAGCAGATCGTGGAATCCGTGCTGCAGAAGTGTCAGGCGGCAGGGTACGCAAAGAAGATCCATGTGGGGCAGCTCACGGGCTTTGAAACGCCGATCATCAAGGAGCAGATGGACGACTGGAAGTTCCTGCAGATGATGGCGGAACGCTATGGGTCGTCGCTGTTCGCAATCGACGGCGAGCTGATCTTCGACAACGTGCTGACCAAAACCTCCCCGATCCTGACGCTGACCATGAACAAAAGTCTGCGCAGCTTCACAAGGCGGGTTTCGCTTGCACATCAGATCGGCAAGGTGGAGATATTCGGCCGCGACGTCAATCAGAAGGCGATACAGGGATCGGCGTCGACCGTGACCGCAGGCGGGGAAGGGAAAACCGCGGCGGAGTGGGTTACGGGGCTCAAGGACGCCGTGCTCCGCGAACGCAACGAATACGTGCGCACGCAGAAGGAATGCGAGATCCTTGCGCAAAACCGGCTCAACAGCATTGCGATGGGCTTCGTCTCCGGAGAAGGAGAATGTGTCGGGATCCCCGAACTGATCCCCGGCCGTTATCTGAAGATCGACGGCGGAGACGATCTTACGAACGGCACGTATTTTATTACGAAGGTGTTTCACAGGTTTACCGCCAGCGAATACACGACCAGGTTTGAAGTGAAAGGAGCGAAAGCATGAGCTCTTCGGGAATCAGCGATCATCTGAAGGCACTCTTCGGGTACGGCGACACGCCGGGGGCTCAGGGAAGCGTGTTCAGTCTGACGCTGGCGACTGTAAAGAACATCAAGGACGATCAGAATCTGAATCGGGTCAGATGTCTTCCGATCGGCGCGCCGGATGAAGAGCTGACCGACTGGTGCTACGTGATGACGCCCATGGGCGGCAAGGAACGCGGACTGTTTCTGTTCCCGCAGGTCGGCGATCTCGTGGTGCTGGGATATCTGGAAAACGATCCGCACCGACCGATCGTGCTGGGCAGTTTCTGGACGACGGAATCGCCCGCGCCGGTCAAGGTGGAGAAGGGAAAGGCAGAGGATTACTGCCTGAAAACGCCGAACAAGGTCGAACTCGCGCTGCACGACGAGGACAAAAAGCAGAAGATCACGATCACGATGCCGTCGGGGATCGTGGTGGAGATCGACGATAAGGCGCAGACGGTGACGGCGAAGAACAAGTCGAACGACACCGCGCTGACGATGAAGATGAAGGAAGGAGAGATCGAGCTCAAGGCAAAGTCCAAGCTGACGCTGAGCGCCGGAAACGCTTCCGTCATATTGGAAAAAGCCGGAAAGATCACGGCCAAAGGGACAGGCAATATCCTCCTTGACGGAAAGAGCGTTATTTCGAAGTCAAAGGGCACTGCGGTGATGCAGGGTATGGACGTGAACATCAAGGCGAACAAGGATCTCGATCTGAAATCCACAGGCACGGCAAGCGTAAAGGGGACGCTCCTCAAGCTCAACTGAGCCGGGAGCGAAACGATACGGCAGAGGAGGCAAGCGCATTGAACGGGAAAGAATTTATGGGGCGGGGACTGAAGTTCCCGATCCAGATCGACCCGAAGACGGGCAAGATCGCCATGGTGAGCGAGGAAGAGGATATCGCCGAGGCCATCGGGATCATCATTCATACGGTGCAGGGCGAGCGCGTCATGCGGCCGGATTTCGGCTCGAACGTTCTGGACTATACCTTTTCCGCAGCTTCCGATTCCCTGCGCCAGAGTCTTGCTTATGACCTGAGAGAACAGCTCGGTTATCTTGAACCGCGCATTGACGATATTGAGGTCCGCTGCAAGGATACCGACGAGCTTGAAGGCGCGATCGTGATCGAGCTCAGCTACCGGGTACGCAGCACCAACAACCGTTATAACCGCGTCTACCCGTTCTACCGTACGGAAGGCTCGGAGGGAGGAGACGAGATATGAACCGTCCGCCGCTCGACCCGAGAACGCCGGAAGCGCTTCGGGAACAGCTGCATACGCTCGCAAGGAGCTATACGCCGGAGTGGCGCTACGAGGGGACCGAGAACGATCCCGGCGCAGCGCTTGCGGAGCTGTTTCTCGAAATGTACGGACAGAGCGTGAACCGCCTGAACGCGCTGCCGGAAAAACTGTTCATCGAATTTTTGAATATGATCGGCTACCGGGAGCCGGGTCCTATGCCGGCGAAAGGAACGGTCTGCTTTGAAACTCAGGACAATTCGCAGACACCCTTCACGGTCGCGACCGGAACCCAGCTGTTTACACCCGACGCGGACGGTGAGAACATCGTCTATGAGACGGAACGGACGATCCAGGTCACTTCCGCCGCGATCGGGGATATCTACTTTGTCGACGCGCAGAACGACACGATCCGAAAGCTGGATCTGTCCGAACGGCCCAGGAGCTTTTTCGAACCGTCGGGAGAGGAACTGCAGCGTCACATATTCATGGCGGCAGAGAACGACGTGCTGCGGCTCGACTGCCCGGCACGCGTGGATCTGCGCATCCACCCGAGAGTCGGACAGGAGCAGGAGACCTTGCGGACGCTTGCGGACAAGAGTCTTGCATGGACCTTCCTGCACAACGGAAAGGCGATCCCCTTTGATGAGGTACGGGAAGAGAACGGCACGCTGGTTCTGGAAAAGAGGAACAACCTTGCGCCGGAGGCGGACGAGGAAGGACATGTTTCCGTCTGCTGTGCGGGACATCCCGCCCGCGAGGTGTTCGTCATCGAAATGTCGATGTCGAGCGCACCGTTGTCGCCGTGTCCCCCGCAGGCTTTGTACAGCGGAGATCTTCCGATCCCGCTTTCGGAGGGCGGCTGCTGCTTCGGGCGCAGGCCTTCCGTATATGATATGTTTTTTCTCCGCTGCGACACCGCGCTTTCAAAACGCGGCGCGGAGGCGATGCTGCGGCTTGAGCTCGCTTTCCTTGTGGACGAACCGAAGCAGCCGGAGCTGGAGCGATACGACTACAATCGCCACATCATCAACAAGCAGAACGATGTCGTTCGCAAGCTCGACGACGTGGCGGTAAGCGAGGTCATATGGGAGTATTTCAACGGTATCGGCTGGAAGCATCTGCCGGTCAAAGGCGACAAGAATCCCTTTTCAGGCAAGAAGGAAGGCATGCTCGAACTTCGCTTCACCGTACCGGAAGACATTGACGAGGCGGAAGTCAACGCCGATGTCGGCTATTTCATCCGCGCCCGCATCGTGGACGTGACCAATCAGTACGCGCCGCTTCAGCGCTGGATCATACCCTTCCTCAAGAGTGCGTCCATGCAGTGGCAGTACACCGAGGCGCGGCGTCCGACCTGGTGTTGTTCGGAAAACAACGGACGGCGGCATGTTCTTGACGAAGCGGACCGGTACGCGCAGATGATGTTTCCTGCGCTCACGCCGATGGCGGACGAGCGCGCCGCGATGTATTTCCGATTCGACCGATCGCCGCACGCGATGCCGTTGTCCCTTCGTTTTCAGGTACAGGGGCGCGCGCATCTTTCTGGACAGCTTCTTTGGGAGTATTGGAACGGAAAGGCGTTCGAGCCGGTCCGCACCGTGGATCAGACGGAGCGCCTTCGGCACAGCGGCGAGTTTTTCCTGTTCCTGCCGGAACAGCTGCCGGTATCGGAACAGTTCGGCATCGAAGGATGCTGGCTCCGCATGAGCCGCAGCGCCGTCGAAACCGGGACGATGCCGACCGTCGTTTCGGTGACGGTGAACGCGGTCTCCGCGATTCAGAGACAGCGCGAGACCGATCAGTATTTCGATACGGAGATTTACGAAGCCGGCAAGCGGATCTTCCTGCTCAATCTGCCCGTTCAGACCTGCAGGGTTTGGGTGGACGAGCGATCCTCGCTCTCGGATGCGGATATTGCGCGGGTCCAACGCGAAATGCCCGACAAGGTACGGCAGGAGTGGGACGGGCACGCCCTCGTCCGCTGCTGGATCGCGTGGGAGCAGATAAAAGACCTCGCGCTTGCCGAGCCGGACGCCCGCGTCTACACGCTGGATCCGTTCACGGGTGAGATCGCATTCGGCGACGGGCGGCAGGGCCGCGTGCCGCCTGCGGGAGACCGCAACATCCGTGTGGAGTATTCCAGCGGCGGCGGCGAAAGAGGCAACGTCCCCGCCGGCGCGATCCGGTCCATGCTGACCGCAATGCCGCTGATCAGCGACGTTGTCAATCTGACCGCAATGAGCGGAGGCACCGGCAGGCTCCCCATCGACGATATCCAGGAGCGGGGCAGCCGCTTCCTGCACAATCGGGGACGCGCTTCCGGCCGAAGCGATTATGAGGAACTCGTGCGGGAGGCGTTCCCGCAGGTGAATCACGTCCGCTGCTTCTCCGAGTGTAACGAACGGGGCGAGTATGCGCCGGGTCATGTGACCGTTGTCATCGCCGGATACGGCACACGCGGCGAGGGGACCGAGACGCTCTGCGGCGAGGTCTACCGCTTTCTGGCGAAGCGAAGCTCCTGCTGTCTGGTCGCGGAGAAACGACTGCACGTTTGCCCGGCAACGGTGCTTTCCGTCAACACTTCCGTCACCGTGGAGACGGAACAGCCTGATTTAGCGGCCGAAACGCAGCAGAATATCGTGCGGCGCATCGGGACGCTGATCGGTCAGACGTGGAAAAAACGTCCCATCGGCGAACAGATACGCCTGAGCGAGATCTGGAGCGTCGTCCGTGATACACCCAACGTCCGCACGATCAAGCGGATCCTGATCGAGGCCTCCTATGATCAGGAAGGGCAGCAGAAGCTGGTCGCGCTGGAAGCGGATTTGGATTTCCCCTTCGGTGTGGCGGAGAGCGGGATGCACCTGGTGCGCCTGAGCTGACGATCGTATTGTTTGAAACTATCCTGAAGAAAGGGTATTGATTATGCTGTTATCTCGCAATCTGGACGATCAGAAATTCGAGGAGATCGTGAGGGAGGCGGAGAGCCGTTTGCCCTGGATCTGCCCTGTCTGGACAGATCACAATTCCCATGATCCGGGAATCACGATCCTTGAGCTGATGGCATGGTTCAAGGAAACGCAGCAGTATGAGATCAACAGAGTCGGACCGGAGACGGCGCGGAAGCTTCTGGAACTGACAGGGATTCGTCTGCGTCCCGAAAGCGCCGCGCAGTGCGCGATCGAAATCCCGGAAGACGCGCCCGGACGCGCGCTGTACGCAAAGCTCGAAACGCCGGAAGGCGTGGTGCTCGAGCTTGCGGAGGAGATCCCGGACAAGCGCAGCTCACTCGTTCGCGCGCTGATCGCCAGACCGGGAGGAAAGGAAACCGTCGATGTGACCGGCATGCTCTATGACGATTCCGTCATACAGCCGTTTGAGTTCGGCGGCGGGCGCAACAGCGCGCTGCTGCTGGACCTTTCCGACCGTCCGAAGGATACTCTGCGCATCTGGTTTCGGATCGAGAAGCCGGAAGGCGTGCCGCGCAACGAGCCGGACGCGGATACCGAGCTGCCCAGGACTCTGGTCTGGGAGCTTCCCGGCGCGGGAAGGGTGACGCCGCTTTCGGACGAGACGTTCGCGCTGAGCCGAAGCGGCAGCGTTACGCTTCCTTCACCGAAGTCATGGAAGCCGGAAGCCGACGGATCGTTCCGGGTGAAGCTTTCGCAGGAGGAAGGGGGATGCGAGGAGCGCGTAAGAATCAACACCCTGAGCGTGAGCCGCTATCATGCCGTTCAGACGGAAAGCCGCGCTCGGGCATACCGGTTCACGGCAAAGCGTGAAAAAACGCACACCGAAGACGTGCGCAGCGCGCAGGCGCGCGGCGCCGAGATCGCCGTATTCCTGCGGACGGAGAAGGGCTGGGAGCAGGTGCAGGATTACCGGCTGCAGCGCGGAAAGGACGGGGTGCGTGTCACGCTGGATGCCTCGTCCGCAGCGAACGACGGAAATGAAAACCTGCTCATTGCCTGTTTGGATCCCGTTCGGCTGCATGATCTGCTGTTCGATGCGACCGGGCGACCGGGCGAAAGCTTCTGGCTGAACCTCGGCGGGATGCGCGTGCTTACGGAGCATCTTACGCTGATGTGTCAGACGCTGTGTGAAGACGGCGTCGTCCGTCCCGCGCTCTGGCACTGTGTGGATGATCTGTCGGTGTGCGGTCCCAGGGACTGCGTGTTCGTGCTCGACCGAAAGCGCGAGATGATCTCGGTCGGCGACGGTGCACACGGCGCGTTGATCGTTCCCGGCAGCGGCGCGGTGATGATCACAGAGGAGCTTGTTTCCCTGTGCGGGGAGGGCAATATTCCCGCAAACGCGCAGATGAGCTTCACCGACGACGGTTCGCCTGTATACAACGCAGCGGCGCACGGCGGCTGCGAAGCGGAAACCGTTGCCGAGGGGAGAGGACGTCTCCTGCGCAGATTGAAGGAGACGCGCAAGTGTGTCTCGGAAAAGGATTACGAATACCACGCGCTGCATACTCCGGGCCTTCGCGTGGCAGGCGCGCGGGCGATCCCCGACTTTGACGTCCGCAAGCGGCACCAAAAGACCCAGGCATGCGTGTCGGTCGCAGTGCTGCCTGCCGGAGATGACGAAATGCCGGTTCCCGACCGCCGTTTTCTCGATGCGGTCTCGCGGCAGCTGCAGCGCTGCCGGACGATTTGTATCCGGACGGAAGCGATCCCCGTGCGTTACGCAAAAATGAGCGCCGACGTCTGTCTGCGGGGCGGACAGGGATTTCGGAAGGAGATCGTGGAGGAAGCGCTCCGGAACTATTTCGCGCCGAGCGGCGCGCGGATCGGCGCACCCGCCGACAAGGACGAGCTGTCTGCGATGCTGCAGAAGCTGCCGGACGTTCTTCAGGTCGATTCGGTCGAGCTGCGGGGACTGGACCAGAACAGCTATCAAACCACAGCCGGAGACCTGACGGTGATGCCGGATACGATCCTGTATCTCGTACGGGCCGAGGTCAGTTTGACAAAGGATAGAAGGTGAGGGAATTGGATGCCCAGACCTATTGGCATTTCAGCGTCGCGGAGCGATGGAAAGACAGCGTCTGTCTGTCGATGGACAGGCGCGGGGACAGTCTGCTGCTCGCGGACAACGCGTTTGAAGGCGCGGTACTGCTGCCGCCTCTGGACAGCGGGGAATCGGACTTCCGCTGGGGGAGAGTCCGCCTGACGACGTCTCTGCCGAGGGACGCCTCGGTACAGATATTTGCACGCGCGTCGGACGATCCGGAATGGGACGCATGGCGGCGCTTCAAAGGGGACGGGCGCGTTTCGGAAGCGGTCCGCACGCTGTTCGGTCCTCCGAAGGCATCCTCAGACGACGCCTGGCTTTCCGACACGGGACGCTGGCTTTGGATCGCGGTCTGCTTCGCCAGCGGCGGGACCGAAAAGCCGCGGCTGGACGAGGTAAGCATTCTGGCGGAGAGCGATCATATGACGGACTACCTGCCGTCGATCTATCAGAAACAGGACTTTACCTACCGCTTCCTGTCCGTCTTTACCGCGATGTTTCATGACATGGAGGAGCGGATCCGGCTGTCGCGCAAGCAGTTTGCGACGTCCTCCGCGGACCCGGATATGCTGCGGTATCTGGCGCACTGGCTTTGCGCGGACGAGAGTCTGTCCGAGGAAGAGCTTCGCAGCGTACTTCCGCACATCATCGAAGAATACGAAACGATGTATACGGTCAGCGGCATCCAGCGCACCGTACGGCAGCTGACCGGGCAGACGCCGACCATCATAGAGCATTTCATGGTCGACCCGAACGACCCGTCCTGCAGCGATCCGGAGCTCTGCCGCAAACTGTTCGGGGACGATCCATACCGATTCTTCCTGCTGCTGCCGCAGGGGACCTTCTCCAACCAGCAGCAGATGGAACGATTTCTGGAGCAGCTCAAAGAGTACGTTCCGGCGGAGACGACGCCCGAACTGGTGCTGCTGAAGCCGGGCGTTCAGCTTGACAGGCACACCTACCTCGGTCTCAACACAAGCATAGAAGAATACGTCGCCGCCATCATCGACGAGACGGTGACCATCCATAACGACACGACAATAGGAGGAATTGACCATGAGCGGCAATAAGGACTTCTTCCCGCTGGAGCGAAACCGGTATTTCTACGGCAAGCTGCTGACAGTCCGGGATTTTGACAACGAGCAGCGGTATACGAGGAGCACGGCTCAGCTGATGCGCCGGCTCGCGTTCGGCGCGGGCGTTGTATGCGGTCTCGGCGTCAGCGTGAGCGACGATTCCACGCTTCTGATCGAAAGCGGCATGGCGATCGACTATCTCGGACGGATGGTCGTCATTGAGGAGCCCCTTCTGCGAAAACTGCAGATGATAGACGGGCAGGAGACGATCAAAGGCAAGGACAGCGCGTATCTGTGCATGCGTTATCATGAGACGCAGGCAGAGCCGGTCAATGCGGTCGGTGCGTCCTCGGGCGAAAGCCGGCAGTTCAACATCACCCGCGAAGGTGCAAAGCTGTTCCTTACGGCGGAGGAGCCGGACTACCGCGCGCTGCTGGAAGCATCCGGCAAGGAGAACGTTTCGGTCATTTATTCGAGCGACAAGCTTTCGCTCGTGCTCGCGGTTCCCGAATTGGTCTGCGCGGGCAGAGAGTTCACGGTCGACATGCTGGTCGTCAAGAACGAGAAAACGCCGCCGGTCTATTTTGAACTGAGCGGCGCAAGCGGCTTCACCGAGAGCGAGGACGGGCGCATCCATCTGCAATTCCGCGAGGATCCGTCGGAGACCCGTCGCGTATATCAGGTGAGCTTCCGTCTGAAAGCAAGACAGATGAGCGAGATCGAAAGCATGTTCCTGCCCTCCGGCGGCGAGATCGACCTCGAACTGGGGAGCCATCGGCGCAAGAACTACATGGAGGTCGGCGCAAAATGCTATCTCTGCAAGGATACGTATCAGCTTGCGGAACGCAGACGTCTGGCCGACAATCTGGAACGCAGACTCAGGGGCAGAGATATCCCGATCTATCTTGCCAAACTGGAGCTTTTGCATTCCGCGGGCAGTATGTTCCTCGTCTCCGTGACGAACTTGCCGTTTGCGCAGCGCATCGCAAAGGAGACCGCGCAGGTTTCCGACGGAGGTCCGCGCACCGTGACGACCTCGGTCCGCTCGCTCGAATACTGGCAGAAGCCCGACGTGAAAGCCAACTTCCAGCCCTCCACGGGCGCGCTTCACTTTGATTTCGGCATTCCTTCTCCCGAACAGTACGATTATGCGGTCAGCCACGGCACCGTGGATTTGACGCTTCCGGGAGGCGTTCGCGTGAACAGGAAGGTCTTTTCCGAAGAGATCCCGCACGGGCTTGGACAGGGCATGGTCGACGTGCGGCTGAGCATCGAGTTCACCGATCACGCGCAGGGCGACGAAACAGCCCTCTTCTTCGGCAACAGCGAGGTCTTCATCAAGGGCAAGCAGAAGGAAGACGTTCCCTGGGTGGAAGCCGCTGCCGTCGTCTATCCCCGCCGCGGCACGATGCGCATCGGCCTTTGGCTGCACGACATGGTAGAGGGCAACCGCCTGACCGTGCATTACTTCGCGCAGAAACCCGAGCGCGATACCAGCCGCATCATGGCGAAGCGCCGCGTCGGACTGACCGTCACGCCGGAGTTCTCCCACGTCGCACCCCGCGGCAATCTTGTCTTCCAGGCGGAGGTGACCGGCAGCGAGGACAAGGGCGTGCGCTGGACCGTCAAGGAATCCAACGGCGGTGTCATCGACCATAACGGTATTTATCAGGCGCCGGAGCTTCCCGGCACCTATGAGATTCTTGCGATCAGCACTGCGGATGAGAGCATCACCGCAAGTGCATTCGTGATCGTTGAGTAAACAGAATGATGATTCATACCCAAGGCAAGGAAGGAGATCGGAACGCAATGGAAACAATGCTGATTCGCGAGTGTTATAAGGTCGTGCGCGTCATTGCCCAGCAGTCCGATTATGCGCTTCTGGAGGCAGTGGATATTTCCGATCGGGAGACGCCCTCCTGCCTGCTCAATCTCTATGAAGGACCGCTTCTGCGCAGATACGCCCGGATATGTTCCGGGATCCGGAAGGAGGAATGCCCGGCATTTCGCGGGATGTTTCTGGAACGCGGAACGCTTATCGCGGCATTTGATCTGAGCAAAGGCGAACCCATAGACACACTGTTCTGCCGCGGGGATTCATGGAGCGATGAGGATCGGCTGCTTTACACGGAAAAGCTGCTCCATCTTGCGCTCAGTTTTGCGAACATGCCTCCGGAGATGAGCTGTGCGGCGCTGCTGAGCGACAATGTGCTCATCGATCCGAAGGAGCAGCGCGTCAATATCCGCTGGATGCTGGCGCCGATGGAGGAAATGAACCAGCGGGAGACGGCGCTTTTAGCGACGGATCAGGTCCGGAAGATCCTGCCGAGGACGCTTCGGGCAGGCAAGGAGGAACGGCGCTTCCTCGACGAACTGGAATCCGGATCGTTCCGGAACGTGGTCTCGCTGTACAGCCGCTGGCGCGAGGCGGAACCAGCCATTCGCGAAGAACGGAAAGAATTTCAGCACAAGAGCATTGTAAGGCGCGGGCTGATCATGCTCGGTCGTGTGTTCCGCCGCAAACGCAAGGAGGATTGAGATGAACGTCAGAAGAAGCTGGTTGTATTTTTTCATCATGCTGGTGATCGCCGGCTGCATCGTAATGCTGGCGGCGAAAAAACCGATCTTGAAAAGCATCGATGCGCTGCGGGGGCAGCCGGACGGCTGTGACTGGCAGTGCGTCGGAGCGGGGAACGGTAAGTTCGCCGCGGCTGCGGGCTGGCAGGACGACGAGCTCGTGCTCTGCCGGTTCAGCACGGACGGCACGAAAAAGGACATTCAGCATCTGAATCTGCCCGAAAGCTGTATGGACGGCATGATCTGCCGACTGCTGCCCGTAAGCGACGACCTGACATTTCTCGCCCTGTACGGAAAGAACGCGGATAAGCTTTATCTGTTCCGTATCACGGGCGGAAACGTCGATTGTCTGCTCGACGTGGACTGCGAAGGGGACTCCTTCATGGAGCGGACCGCGCGGACGAGATTTTCCGAGCTGTCGTTCGGAAACGGCGTGATGTGCTTTGCGTTCTGGACCGACCAAACGCTGAAGTGTTATATCTGCCGCGAAAGCGGAGGCCTTGAACCGGTCGGAAAAGAAACGACCATGGAAGACGGCGTGCTCAGCGTTCTCACATTTGACGACGGCTCGGTCCTGCGGGGCGGCGCGGAAAGCATCATTCTGAACAACAAAGCCGCAACGGCGCCGCTTGACGGCCAGACGGTGACGCACCTGGCGCAGGGAACGGGCGGCTGGTATTACATTGATGCCGTCGATTTTGAACTGTATTTTGTGGACGCGGATCTGGACGAGAACTTCCGCATCCTCCCGCTGCGCGCGGTGCTGAACGGAAAAGGCAGGGTCCTTACCTCCGTTGCGATCACAAGAGAAGAGAGCGTTCTGATGCTGTTCGACGGGACGACGCTCTGCGTTTCGGACGCCGCGGGTACGAGAGAACTCGAAGGCGTCCTGCGAGCAAGCACCGTTCGCCAGTATCTTTCGCTCGTCGGCTTTGCCGGGATCGCGCTGGCAGGCGCGATACTGCTTTGGCTGCTGTTCTGCGGTCTGCGGCGCGGATACGCGCCTTTGGCGATCCTGCGCGGAAGCCTGATCGTGGCAGGCGCGCTGCTGTGTATTACCGTTCTGCGTCTCATCGTGCTGGAACCCGCCGAGAAAAACGCCGCAAAGCGTGAACAGGAGGCGGCTGTTCAGGCGGTATTGAAGGCGGAGGATGCGGAACAGCGATGGAATGACAATAATCTGGCGGCGGACGTAGCCCGTATGCTGGAAGGTGCGGGATGCGGCGAGAATGTGTGTGTCGTTCGAACGGAGCTGACCGAAGATATCTGGCGTACCGCGGACGGCAGAAACGCCGTCACGCTGGAAGGATTCTCCTCCATTCTGGCAAACGCCTCCCGGGCGGGCGGATTTTACGATCAGCTGCGCGGCGACGTGTTCCGCTTCATTGTGACGCACGATACGCACAGTCTGAGCATCCGCATGAACTCGCCCGATAAGATCGAGAATAAGACGCTTTGGATCTTCATACTCGGCGGGTTCGGGTTGCTGACACTTCTTGCGCTGATCATACTCGCATTTTTAAGCGTGGATCTGCGGAAGATCTCAAAGACCATCGAGCGCATTTCGCAGGGAAACGGATCCAAACCGCTCAAGCTCCGCACGGGCGATGAGCTGGAGAGCATGGCGAGCGTCGTAAACTCGTTCGGCGCAGCCATAAAGAAGCAGGAAGCGGACCGTGAAAACATGGAAAAGGCATATCGCCGCTTCGTGCCGGAAAAGGTCCTGGCGCTTCTGGACAAGCCGTCGATCTTGGACGTGGATAAAAGCGATTTCGCGGCGCGGCGCATGGCGATCGGTTCCGTTTGCTTTACGTTTCCGGACGCCCTTTATACGGATATGACCGACAGCCGTTTCCTGTTTGACAGTGTAAACGAGATCATAGAGCGCACGTCCGCCATCGTTGCGAGGAAGAACGGGATCGCGTTCCACTTTGCGTACAACGGATTTGAATTTGTGATGGACGACAGCGGAGAAGCGGTCAGCACGGCAATTGCGATCCAGCAGGAGGTGCTGTCGTTTAACGAGTCCCGCGCGCAGGAGCTTCTTCCCGGCGTTACGTTGCGGATCGCGATCGACAGGGGCAACTTCATGCTCGGTATCGTAGGCGACGCTTCGACGATGACGCCTACGACCATCTCCTCCAGTCTGGCCGTCGTGCAGGAGCTGACCCGGCTTTGCGGCAAACTCAAGGCGGGCATCCTGTGCACCGAGGTCATTCTTTCCGCGCATCAGGACTACGGCAGCCGCTATATGGGAAAGTGCCTGGTCGGCGGACAGCCCGTGAGGGTTTACGAGGTATTTGACGGAGACGACTTCAACACACGGCGCGGCAAAGCCGGATCGATCGACATTTTTGCAAGGGGCGTCTACGATCTGTACAGCGGAGATACGGCAGGAGCAAAGCATACGTTCCTGCAGCTTGCGCACAATTATCCGAACGACGGCGGCGCACGATACTATCTGCATCTGACGGATCGTCTGGAACACAATCCGTCCTTGCCCTGCGTGCTGAACTTCGATTACACCGAAGGAGGCGAGATGTAACATGCCCTGGGAAGAATTGCTGAAACAGCAGACGGGAAAAGAACCCGGAAGGACGAAGCAGGACGGCGCATCGCCGCAGGAAAGGGAGACCCTGATTCGTCAGATCTGTGACAATATGGGCGGAGCGGACCGCAGGACCGCGCCGAAGACCGACGCGGAGGAAGCTCCCGCGCCGCTGCCCGACGGATATGTACGCCGCTCGCCGGTACAGAAATACGCGACCGCACCGGATTATAAAAGAAGACGTATCGGCAGGGCGGTGCAGGCGGTGATCGTTCTGATTCTATTCGCTCTGTTGGTTCTTGCGCTGTTTAAGAGCGATCTGATCCGATGGAGCTGACGGAAGGACCTTCGGCATGACGCCGGGATCCGGTTTGGAGGTGTAACAGCTTGAAATACTTCTTTCGAAGACTTGGACGTTCAATAGGCGTGTTTTTCCGGACACTGCGTGCTTTCTTCTCCAGAAAGCTCATGAGTTTCGTGTCCGGGCTGCGTCGACTGACGAATTTTTCGCGTCACGCGACGAAAGCTGCCTCCGCGTCCCTGCAGGGCATGGCCTCCGCCACACAGAATCCGAGCAAGCCTTCGGACTATGTGGAAACAAAAAAACTTCTGATCTCAAAATCGCTGATCATACGGATCGTGTTGATCATCATCGCGCTTGCTCTGATCGGCTACTTCGTGGTATGGCCGTTTGTGCTCAGCCATTTTCTGACCGCAAGGTTTTATGTAAAGGACAAACGCGTCGAGGACTGGAGCGGGCGCGTGATCGTTTATTCGGACCAGAAGAAAACCGTCCCGCTGTATTCGGGTCGCCTTGAGGACGGCGTTCTGCAGGGGGATTGCAAGCTGTATGATGAAAACGGAGTCCTGATCTATGAGGGACAGGTAACGGACGGCATCCGCAACGGAAGCGGAAAAGCGTATGAAGACGGTGTACTTCAATATGACGGCCGGTTTACCGACGGTATTTATGACGGGTTCGGGACGCTGTACGAGGACGGACAGATCCGATACAGCGGGCAGTACGATAAAGGAAAACGGAACGGAAACGGAAAAGAGTATCAAAACGGAGAGCTGATTTACGACGGTCAGTTCCAGAGCGACTTATATGAGGGGCACGGCAAGCAGTACAAAGACGGAGCGCTTATCTATGACGGTCAGTTCCGCAACAATCTATATGAAGACCGCGGCAAACAGTACAAGGACGGAACCCTATTATATGACGGTCAGTTTCAGAGCGGCATCTATGAAGGCCGCGGGCAACTGTACCGGGACAAGGTACTGATCTATGACGGCGCATTTCACGCCGGAAAAGAGGAGGGCAGCGGCGCCGCCTACTACTATCCCTCCGGAAAGATCTCCTATCAGGGAACGTTCCTTGCGGGGCTGCGGGACGGCGACGGCATCGCGTACAACGAGGACGGTTCAAAACTCTACGAGGGCGGCTTTGAGGAGGATGTTTACAGCGGCGACGGCACGCTTCACTTCGACGGCTCGAACCTGCTGCTTGCAAACTTCTCGGAAGGCGTTCCCACGGGCATCGTGAAATGGATGAAAAACGGCTTCCTGTACTATCAGGGAGAGTGGGCGAATGACGCGCCGAACGGCTTCGGCACGCTTTACAACAAGGCGGGAAAGGCCATTTATGAAGGACCGTTCCTCGGCGGCACCATTGACGGACTGCAGATCCTCGGAAAAACGACGGACGAATTTCTCGGATTTCTGGGCAAAGGAAGCGTCAGAAACGAAACGGCGGACAAGGGCTTTCTGATGATCGCGGAAGAGCTGGGGCTCACCGCACTTTGCAGTTTCCGGACCGAAAAGGACGATCCGCTGATCCTGAAGCTGTTTTTAAGCGCTCCGGCGAAAGACGACTGGGTAAAGATCCTGCCCGGCATGGAGCATACACTGTCGATGCAATGGCCCGAGGACACCGAGGCCGAATGCTGTCGGAGAGCGTATACCGAAAGAACGGGCGTGCAGCTCAAATCGGGCATATACGACTCCGAGCATGCCGAAACCGACAAGAACGACATTACGGTGCTTTATTCGGACGAAACCCTTTCACTTGCGCTGCTGCTGATCTGGGAGCGCTCCGACGCCGAACCGACAGCGATCCCCGCCAAGGGGAACGGCAAAAGCAGCAAGGTGAAAAAACTGCTGAGCGCGCTCGATAAGATGATCCGCTATGACGGAACGGCGGGCAGCAAGGGAGCCAAGTTCGGCGGCAAGCCGACGGACGAGGCGCTTGAGAATGCGGAGACCGCAGACGACGCCATCGCGCTCGCAGACGCCATGATCGAATACTGGGTGCAGAAACAGCGGCTGTCCGCGCTGGACGAGATGACGGAACGAAACGACATGCTGCTCTCCGACGAGAAGGCGGCGGTCGCGAAAGGTCTCGGCTCCGCAGCCAAAGTCAAAGAGCTTGAAAAGCGGCAGCTTGAGCTCAAAGCACAGAGCGAGACGACGCGGACCGCGATCAAGCGCGCGGCGCTGCAAGCACAAAAATACGGCATTGACAACCTGTCTGATTATGCGTTGGAAGAGATGCTCCTCATTTTCGATCCGGGCAATCAGGATATCAGCGGGCTGGAGGTATTTGCCATTGCGTATATGAATGCGATCGGAAGCAAAAAGACCGAATCGGAGATCAAGGATATGGTCAAGGAAGGTCTTCTGAACCTCTCCGACGCCCACACCGCGGCGGAACTTGCGTTGCAGCGACACAAGCTGCTGGACAAAACCGCAGACGATCTTCTTTACGACTACTCGATGGGCACCGCAACCAAGGCCGACTGGTTCGCCGCTCTGGACGACGAAGTGCTTTCACGGGTCGATCTCTATACCGCGATGGCGGAGTTCTCATCATACGCGAACCATTTCAACCAGCTGACAGGCGGCTGGGTCTGCCGGACCTTCGATTGGCACAAGGACGTGTTCGAGCCGCTTCTTGAAGCAGAGAGACAGCCGGACCCGACGCCGACGCCTGAACCGACGCAGGAGCCGACGCCGGAACCCACGCAGGACCCGACGCCCGAACCTACGCAGGAACCGACACTGACGCCCGAACCCACGCAGGAACCGACACCGACGCCGGAACCGACGCAGGAACCGACACCGACGCCGGAACCGACGCAGGAACCGACGCCGACGCCCGAACCCACAGAGGAACCGACGCCGACGCCCAAA
Source organism: Bacillota bacterium (assembly GCA_016286445.1). Taxonomy (GTDB): domain Bacteria; phylum Bacillota; class Clostridia; order Christensenellales; family CAG-138; genus UBA3792. The sequence goes on along the minus strand of JAEESS010000013.1, from coordinate 16,598 downwards.
CCCACAGAGGAACCGACGCCGACACCCGACCCCACAGAGGAACCGACATCGACGCCGGATCCCACGTCCGACCCCACGTCCGATCCGGACGGATCGGGATCCGATGATCCGGACAAAACAAGCAATGGTTGAGAAGGGAGTTACGCTATGGCGGATTATACAGCTTTGACGGAGGCAGGCGCCGCGCTCATTGAGCTTTTGCGCGAGAATCTGACCCCGGAACCATTGGGAAACCGGGAGCTTATCAGTCTCTGCTCTCCCCATGAAAGCGAAAACAATCAGCTGACGCTCTTTCTCTACCACATCGAGGAAGAAGCGCAGAGCATGACCTCGGGGTATTACAGCGTGGACAGCGAAACGGAACGCATTCGCCCCGCGCAATACATACTGCACTTTCTGATGACGCCTCATTCCAAGGCGCCGACGCAGATGAAGGAGGCGGACTGCTACCGGATCATGGGGGCGGCACTGCAGACGATCCGCGACAATCCGGTCATCCCGCAGCGGTTTCTCAGTGGATCCATTGCTGCGGAAAACGCAAAGCTGCACGTCATGATCGATCGAACAAGCATGGAACAAATGCTCAAGATCTGGAATAACACGTCGAAGGACTACAAGCTTTCGGCCGTGCTGACGGTAACGGGCGTGACCATTGATTCCGGCGTCACCAGACATGTGACGCGCGTCAAAGAAGTCGTTATCGGTACGAAGGCAAAGAAGGAGGATGACCTGTGATCCGCAGGACGGTAAGCGCGGCATTTCTGTTGCGCGACGGCTTTACAGGCCGGACGCTGACCGGCTTTTCGGGTACGCGCTGTCTGCTTGACGGCAGACCGCTCGTGCGGCCGATCTGGAAGAAAGAAGGATACCTCGTGCTGACGGACGTCGAACCGGGTGAACACGAGCTGATCGTGATGCGCAGCGGTTATATCGACGAGCATGTGAAGATGGACGTCCGCGAAGACGCCGCGATTGAGGATACGATTTCTTTGAAACCCGGAGCGGGCTACCGCTTCCCGCCCGAAACGGTACGCGTTTCGCTTTCGCTTCACCGCAGAAAAGACGCCGCTTCCGACGAGAGGCTCTGGCTCGGTCAGCAGCCGCATACGCGGCTGGTCCTTGCGCAGGAGCGGGCGGAAGCCGGGGAGACCCTGGCAAGGCTGTTCTGCGAGGGCAATGCGGGGCTGCTGCCCATACCGGGGTATTTCCTGTTCACAGACAAGACCGCGCCGGAGATCGTATATCTGCGCCATCTGCGGGACGAGGAGGGGGCGTTTTTGACGCCGCTTTGTTCGGAACATCCGCGCGGAACGGAGCTTATCCCCGTACAGTCTTACGAATCGGATGGGGACGGGAACGTTTGTGTGCTGCTGAAGGAACCGGGAACGCTCATCGGTTTTTTTGACGGCAGGTTATTTACCGCGCAGCTGAACGCCGGACGGCAGACGCTGGCATGGGGATCGGAGGAATGAGAAAATGGCAAATCCCGCGGTGATGTCTTCGGTCTGCACCTGCACCTTCGGCGCCGTGCCGCTGCCGCTGATGGTTTCGTCTCAGCAGACGGTCAAGTGCATGAACCTGAACGTGGCGACCATCATGGACAACAAGTTCCCGCCCTTCGGTATGTGCAGCTGTCCGAGCAATCCGGCGGTCATCGCGGCTACCGCGGCAAAGCTCGGCGTGTTTTCGCCTGCGCCGTGCGTTCCGGCGATCATTGCGCCGTGGGCGCCCGGCGTGCCGACCGTATTGGTATGCGGAAAGCCGCTGCTGAATAGCACGTCCAAGCTCATGTGCACTTACGGCGGCGTGATCCAAGTCACTTCGACGCCGGCAATGACAGTCAAGACCCCTTGAGGAGCTGCTATGAAAGCAAACGATCTGAACAGTGTCAACGTATCGCGCCTGGACTGCGGCTACGCAGGTCAGGAGGAGCTTTTGCGCGATCTCGTCGCGTGGCTCGATCTGCAGCTGTTTTACTACTATTCGCATCATCGGTGGCTCGGACCTTCAGCCGAGATGAGGAACCTGCTCGGTCTCGTGGTAACGCGGGAGGAGTTCGAACACAACCTTACGAAGGCAGCCCAGCGCGGTCTGCCCGCGGAACTGACGGAGGAGGAGCGCGAACAGATCGTGCTTGCAACGTCCGCGATCAAGCTGCGGCTGGAAAAGACCGAGGCGGTGCTGCCGCTGGTCGATCTCTTCGAACGCTTCGCGCTCGATGAATTTGAGATCAAAAGCGTTGTTCTCGCTTATGCCGCCGAGATCGACTTGAAATATACAAAGCTTTTTGCCTATCTCCAGGATGATATGACCCTGAAGGCGCCCGGCATCTCCCTCTGCTGCGAACTGTTCCTGCCGGACGGCGCAGAGCTGACGGCATGCGTTTCGCGCTTCAAAAGCAGACGCTTTGTGAGACTCTTCGAACGTGCGGAGCTGGACAAAGGTTTGCTTGTGCTGCGGCGCGAAGTCGTAGAGTTCCTTGCAAACGGGTCGCTCGGGGACAGCGACGTGTTTCGCCTGTTCGACGGCGCATCGTGCCGGCTTGATCCGCTCGCCGTCCATGACACGGTTGCCAGACAGCTCGACGCGGCGTTCTCGTATCCCGAACGCTGCTGCATACGTCTTTGCGGACCGGAGGGCGGCGGCAAGCGGTTCCAGATCGAGCATCTGTTCGCGCGGCAGCGCGAAAAGTGCGTGTTCGCAGACCTTGAGGGAAACGACTGGCTCGAAACAGCTGCGAGCGCGGCGCTTGCGGCCGACCTGACCGATGCTTACCTCTGCCTTTACCATCTCGACCGCAGGGACGAGGCGGGGCAGCTCGTTCCGCCGCCGCAATCCATGCTCGAGGAGCTCGAAAAGCTTGAGCTGCGCAGAAACACACGCATTTTTCTTTCCCGGCTCTCCGCGCCTATGCGGCTCAGAACGCTTACTGTGGATCTTGAGATCCCGCGGGTGAGCGAGTCGGAACGGCTGACGCTGTTCAACAGCTTCCTTCGCAATGTGCGGCTGATCGGCTGCACGACCGAAGAGCTTGCGGCAAAATTCTGTTTCAGTCCGAGGCAGATCCGCATTGCCTGCGAGCAGGCAGTCGGTCTCGCAAGACTGGATCGGAGGGGCGAAGTCTCCGGGGAGCTGATCCACCGCTGCTGCTACCGTCAGGCCGTTCATAAACTCGGCGAGCTCGCAACGCAGGTCACGCCCGCGTATACCTGGGACGACGTCATCCTGCCCGAGACGCAGAAGAATCTGATGCGCCGCGCCTGCGGACATATCCGCTACCGGCACAGGGTCGCCGTCCGCTGGGGCTTTCAAAAAAAGATCGGTTATGGCTGGGGACTGTCGATCCTGTTTGCGGGCTCTCCCGGAACGGGAAAAACCATGTGCGCACAGGTGATCGCGCATGAGCTGAACATGGAGCTCTACAAGATCAACCTGTCGCAGATCGTGAGCAAATACATCGGCGAGACGGAGAAAAACCTCCGCGCCTTGTTTGCGGAGGCAAAGAACGCAAGCTGTATCCTGTTTTTCGATGAGTGCGATGCGCTGTTCGGAAAGCGCAGCGAAGTCAAAGACGCGCACGACCGCAACGCGAACGTCGAGGTGGCGTATCTTCTGCAGCAGATCGAAGATTTCGACGGCGTTTGCATCCTCGCCACCAACCTGATCGGCAATATCGACGCTGCGTTTATGAGACGCATCACCTACGTCGTGCACTTCCCGTTCCCCGACGCGCGTGCGAGGGAGGCGATCTACCGCGTCATGATCCCGAAGGACGCGCCGCTGGACCCGCAGATCGACTGGAGGTTCCTCGGAGAAAAATTCGAGCTTTCCGGCGGTCATATCAAGAACATCGTCATGTCCGCGGCATTCATGGCGGCGGGAGAAGACAAGCCGATCGCAATGCGTCACTTGCTGCGAGCCGCCGTTACCGAAATGAAAAAGAACGAGATCGTCGTCGTGCGTGAACAGCTGCGCGAATACGCCGATCTTTTGGAAGGAGACTGAGACGAATGCAAACGATCATGATCCCGGTGCTTGCGACGCTTTTGCTGTGCGCCGTCGTCGCCCTCCTTCTCATACTGTTTCTGGTCCTGATCCCGATGAGAAGATTGAAAAAGCTCACCGAAGCGACCGAAAACCGTACCCCGGAAGCGCTGCGCGCAGAGGCGGAACGGATCGGCGGCGCGCCCGGAAAGACGGCGAAAGCGCTGATCGAGACGTGTGAAGAAGCCCGGATGCAGACAAGCGCAGGAACCGGCGGGGACCCGGCCGCGGAGGAGCGCTACAAGTCTGCGGTGGTTGATGGGATCTGCGCTTCGCTTCTTCCGCAGGCTTTGAAAAACCGTCTGGCAAGCATGACCTTTTCGCTTGCCGGCGGCATTCAGCCCGGGAAGCGATCGAGCTGCGTGTTCTACGATCACTTCTTTCTTGACGAGAACACGGTTTGCTTTTCGGTCGGACAGGTTCCCGGCAGCGATATCGCGGAGGCGCTGTTCGCCGTAGTCGCGCAGACCACGATTCGCAGCCAGCTCCGCCTGGGAAGGTCTCTTACCGAGACGATGTCCGACGTAAACGCGCAACTTTACGATCTGGGAGGACGCAACCGCGTGAACGCGCTTGTCTGCGTGATGAACACCCTGAACGGCCGTTTCAGCTTCGTCAACGCAGGCAGCGAGCTGCCGCTGCTGATGCGAAGCGACGAGCGCTATGAATGGCTCAACACCCCTGTCTACGATCCTCTCGGCGCGAATGAGAGCGTCAGCTATCGCTCCGAGATCCTGCGGCTGGATCAGGGCGACCTTCTGTTCCTCTGCACCTCCGATCTTGGAGAGATGAAGAACAGCAGCGGCGAACTTTTCCGCGACATGGAGCTTCTTTCCGTGCTCAACCGAAGCCGGAGCCGGTGCCGGAGCACGGAGGAGCTTTTGGGTTTCGTGCAGAACGAGGCATCCGCTTTCTGCGAGAGTGACGACGATATTCTGAGCTATGCAGCGATCGCGATCGAATACGTCAAGGGCAATCGGGACTTTGTCTTTACGCTCGTGCGTTCCGTTCCGGAGGATGCGCCGCTTGTGACCGAGTTCATGCGCAAGACCCTTGAAGAAGGCAGGATCGATCCGAAGGATCGGGCCAAGCACATTTTGCTCGCGGACGAGATGTTTACGCTCTGCTGCCGCGTCTGCGGAGCGGATGCGGACGTCAAGATCGAATGCGCGATCAAGCCCGAGGAAAACATTCTGCACCTGAAAATGCTCGCGCCGATGGGCGGAAAGGATCCACTTGATATCGGCGGAGATGCCTCGGGCGGCATAGCTGCGAACTATATCCGTTCCCACACGAAGCGGGCGACGTTTGAGGCAGGCGTCGGCAGGGATATGCTCGAGATCATCTCCGAGCTTTCATAAGCGCTGCGGCGGTATTGACGGAGGAAAGGAGTTCTTTCGGATGAAGAGCACGAAGAAAAAGAAGCTGAGCACGAAGCTGATGATCGGCATGCTGCTTTTCGCATTGTTTATCATGATCTGCACCTCGGCAGCCGTGGGGATCTATTCTTCCAGCGTTGAAATCAACGAAATAACCGCAAACGCGTTTGCGCTATCCCGTTCCGGCGCCCGCATGATCGACGGCGACCAGGTCCGGAAGTATTTGAACGTTGTCGGTACCAAAGAGAACGGGGATAAACTCTATTACAGCGATCAGTACTATAACGAGGTCATAACCTTCCTGAACGCCATTCAGGATGAGAACGATTTCGTTTTGTACTATTACGTCTGCGTACCGGTTGATGAAGGTCTGCTCTATATCTGGGACGCCACGACTTCGGAGCACCCGCTGCCGCAGGGGCATATTGAGAACATTCAACCCAAGGAAAGGAAAGCGGCGGAGCTTGCGTTCAGCCGCACGCCGGAGGAAAAATACGTGAGGGTCTCGGATAAAACCTGGGGCAACCTGCTCACGGCGTACTCCCCCATATTCGACAGCAGCGGCGAGCCCGTCGCATTGGTCGGAACAGACCTTTCGATTAACAAGATGGTCATGAAATTCACCAACTATTTGGGACTCATCTTTATTTCGATCCTTGTCGTGACCGGGATAGGCGTTCTGCTGCTGTTTAAGGTCATGCGGCGGGTGGTCATTGATCCGATCGAAAAACTCAACAACGCGTTCGGAAGCGAAGTCGGCTCGCTGCGGAGCAAAACCCGCTTCGATCCGGAGATCCACACCGGCGACGAGCTCGAAGAGCTTGCCAATTCCTTCCGAAAGATGGACAACGATCTCCACGATTACATCGGACAGCTTACTGCCGTAACGGCTGACCGCGAGCGTATCAGCGCGGAGCTCGGTCTCGCAAAACGCATCCAGGCCAAGATACTTCCCAACGATTATCCGGCGTTCCCGGAGAGAAATGATTTTGATATCTATGCGCTGCTTTCCCCCAGCGAGCAGATCGGCGGCGACTTCTACGACTTCTTCCTCATCGACGACGACCATCTGGCTATGGTAGTCGGCAGCGTATCTGCACAGGGCATTCCCGCCGCTCTCAACATGGTCATCCTCGAAACGCTGATCAAGAGCCGCGCCATGCAGAGCTTTACGCCCGCGGATGTGCTGCAGAGCGTCAGCGAACAGATGATCTCGTACAAGACCGGACTGTCCTCCGCGGTATGGCTCGCCGTCCTCGAACTGTCCTCCGGCAAGGGCATTGCCATCAATGCCGGGTATGAATCGCCGCTTTTGCACCGCGCGGGGAAGCAGTTCGAACAGTTGGAGTATGAGGGCTTCCCGGAGGTCGGCGCGGCGGAGAGCTCCCGCTACCGCGACCACGGCTTCCAGCTCTGTCCGGGGGACAGCGTGTTCATATTCTCCGACGGCATTCGGAATGCGCGCAACAAAAAGGGCGAGCGTTTCGGAGATCGGCGCGTACTCGAGCTTTTGAACCACGAACCGGAAGCGACGCCCAGCGTGCTGATCCAGACCGTGAAGCAGGCAGTGGATCGCTTTTCTGCGGACGAGCCGCAGCCCGACGACTGCACCATGCTCTCCCTGAAGTATTACGGAGCTAACGAGAGCAAAAGGACGGAGCTGATCCGATCTGTGTTCGACGATGAGGACTGAAGAAAGCGGCGGAAACGCCTGCTTTGTCCTTGTTCTCAATATCTGCTTGAACTGCATCGGATCATATGATATATTATGATATGGGATAACAGATAGATTTTTCCTATTTGTCTCCCATGTCAGATGCGTTTTGATTGCCGACGACCGAGGGAATGACCGTGAATTATTCTTACGAACAGCGAAAACCCGCCCAAAGGCAGGGAGCGCCGAAACAGAGATCGGAGCTCAATCCCGTGCAGGGATCTCCGACGGCGTTCGGCGCAGATCTGTCGTCTTCAGGCGCGTCCGGTCATCCGGTGGATCTTCCCGGCGCGATCCGGGAAAAATTCGAAAACGCATTCGGTGCGGATCTTTCCGCGGTCAAATTCTACCGGAGTCAGGCGGTTGCCGACGCCGGCGCGCAGGCCGTGACCATGGGGGAAAAGGTTGTTTTCGCACCGGGTATGCTCGATTTTTCAAGCCGCTCCGGGCAGACCCTTCTCGGACACGAACTGAGCCATGTTGTTTCCCGGCAGCGGGGCGAAGTCACCGGCGCGGGCTTTTTGAACGATCCGGCACTGGAGGCGAGGGCGGACCGGGAGGGCGCCATGGCAGCGGCAGGGCAACAGATCGCCGCGCCGACGGCAGCCCTGTCGTCGGCCACCGCAGCCGGAGCATCCGGTCCCATGCAGGCAAAAAAGGAGAGTACCGACTCCATGGTGAGCCGCTACAGGAGACTCGGCAATACCGATACGCCGGCAAGCTCGATCCTGAACAGTCCGGTCGATACCGATAACGCGTATGAAAACAGCGGTGATAAAGCGCACTCCGCCAGCGGGTTCTCCAAAGTGATGAAGAACGGTACCCCACATATCGCTGCAGTGCAGCACGGGCTGAACACGGCGTCGAAGTTTACGGACACACATGTTGCCCGTTCCGATGTGGACAAGGTGGTAAGCGGAGAAACCTGGGGTGCGTCGCCTGCGGCGTCCGCCATTTCCGGCGGACTCGGAGTGATCACCGGCGGCATGAATGCCTATACCGGCTTCACCTCGATGATTCGGAATCTGCGAAACCTAAAAGCCGGCGCAAGCAAAATGGACGCGGCGGAGGGCGGCTTGCAGATGCTCGCCGGTCTCGGAGGCATCGGTTCCGGCGGCGCTTCCATCGCAAAGGTCGTTTCTTCCACGGCTGCGACCGCGTTGAAAGCAGGGGGCGGCTTGCAGGATCTGGTGCCCGGGCTGTCCATCGCAACAGGCGGCGTCAACGCTATCCTCGGGGTTTCACAGCTGCAGCGGGCCAGTAATCGGAAGGATGAAATCGATGAGCAGATAGCAAGCATTGTTCCGGAAGGTCCTCAGGGAACCCTTACCAATGATCAGAAAATGATGCTGCGCACGATGCGCCACGGCAGAGAGATCCAGAAGAGAAACGCGATCCTCGGAGGAACCAAGGTGCTTGGCGGCGGGCTTACCACCTTAGGCGGAATTCTCTCTTTGGGCGGGGTAACGTCGGCTGCGGGACTCGGTTTTTCCGCTGCCGGTTCGCTTGTCAACGGCATCGGCTCCATCTACAATATTTTCAAAAACCGTCGGCTTCGCAAGAACGCGATCGCGGAGGAGTACGGCGGCAAGAGTTATTCGGAAGTGCTGAAGGACGTCAGGGAAAGTCTCGGAGACAAACATATCAGCAGAAGCAAAGCATGGGAGATCTTCCTGAGAAGCCAGGGATTGGGAGATACCAAAGAGGACGATGTGTATGCGGATATCCGCAAACGCCGCGCCGCGCATATGCTGCATTTGGCTGCAGCCGGAGACGGCACTGCAACGGCTTTCATAGAATCCATGGGCGTTAAGCAGTCCGCACAGACCGCCAGCGGCAGCCCGACCTTCGCCGAAGGCGCGCTGGATCTTCTGGCCGATAAACTGAAATAACGGGAGGACGTAAACATGAAAGCAGAACAGGTCAAAACCATGATGGAGGAGTTGGAGGCACGTTTTCACAAACTGAACATCGAGACCGCCTGGCTGGATGGCGAGGAAAACCAGATCGGGGAGACGCTGCGCGCGCTGCTGCCCGTGACGAAAACGGGCGACCACATGCTGCTTGAGGTTATGGTGACGCATCTCGATGAAGATATGGATCTTTTGGATCTGTTCACCAGTCTTATCATGGAGGTCGGTCCGGGGTATGAGGAACTGAAGGAGGTCATGCTGGACTGGAATCTGGACAGCCCCATCGGCGCTTTCGGCATCTATCGTCCGAGCAGGACGTTCTTCCACCGCTGCACCTTCCCGTTTCCATGCGGCGCATTACCGGAGGAGCTGGCGACGCAGGCGGCATACCTGATCGACCGTTGTTACGAAGTGGCTGCAAGCGTCTTCCCCGAAGCGGTACGCATTTCGGGACATGACTGATCGATAAAACGAGGTTTATCTTCCGCAACGGATACACGCTGATCGCCGACGACCGAGGGAATGACAATGACCTATTCTTACGAACAGCGAAAACCCGCCCAAAGGCAGGAAGCGCCGAAACAGAGATCGGAGCTCGATCCAGCGCAGGGATCTCCGACGGCGTTCGGCGCAGATCTGTCGTCTTCGGGCGCGTCCGGTCATCCGGTGGATCTTCCCGGCGCGATCCGGGCAAAATTCGAAAACGCGTTCGGTACGGATCTTTCCACGGTCAGATTTTATCGGAGTCAGGCGGTTGCCGACGCCGGCGCGCAGGCCGTGACCATGGGAGAAAAGATTGTTTTCGCACCGGGCATGCTCGATTTTTCAAGCCGCTCCGGGCAGACGCTTCTCGGGCACGAACTGAGCCATGTTGTTTCACAGCAGCGGGGCGAAGTTACCGGCTCGGGCTTTTTGAACGATCCGGCGCTGGAGGCGAGGGCGGACCGGGAGGGCGCCATGGCAGCGGCAGGTCAACAGATCACCGCGCCGACCGCAGCCCTGTCGACGACCACCGCAGCAGGAGCATCCGGTCCCATGCAGGCAAAGAAGAAGAGCAACGCACAGCTGGCGGCGTCTTACAATACGAAAAAATCCACAGGGCAGATGGACGCCGATGATGCGGATGCAGATGCGGATCCGCGAGTACCGCTTGCTGTCGACGCTGACGACGGAGCGACTGACACCAATCCGCGAGCACCGCTTGCTGTCGACGCTGACGACGGAGCGACTGACGCCAATCCGCGAGCACCGCTTGCTATCGACGTTAACGACGGAGCGGCTGACGCCGATCCTGAAATGGAAAACGAAATCAATAATCCTTATGAATCAAATCACCACAGGCTCACCCCCACGGCGGCAAAACCCGCAGGGATCTGGAAGCATGTAAACAAGGCGAACGGGCTTGCGAAGGCCGGTCAGGGAATCGGCGGAGCGCTTACCGGCGCCGGCAACTTTATTGCGTCGCTGGGCGATGGCTGGTACGCGAAGCACGGCGTATGGGGCGCGGGCATCTCGCCCGGCGCGGCGGGAATTCTCGGCGGTCTGGGCATGCTCACCGGAACCGCGAGTTTTTTGAGCACAGGTGCCGCGACGCTGCGGGACATGAAAAACGTGTTTGCCGGCGGCAGCAGGGGGGACATGGTCGCAAACTCGGCTCTGACCGGCAGCGCGCTCGCCTCCGCTACCTCCGGAACGATGTCCCTTATCGCCAATATGACCAAGATACCCGGCATCCATGTCACAAAGGCAGCAGGGGCGATCGCAAAAAAAGTTGCGGGCGGAACAATGATGCCCGGTCTTTCCCTGATCTCGGGCGCAGCCAATTTCGGCGCCGGGCTTTACCAGGGAATCCGCGGCGCAAAGAGGAAACACACCATTGATCAACAAATCGGCGAACTCTCTGCTATCGAATTCAACAATGAACAGGGTCTTACCTCGGATCAGAAGAAGATGCGACGCACGATGGTCCAGGGCAGTCAAATCCAGAAGCGCAACAGAAGAAGCGGCTTTTTGAAGTCGCTGGGCGGCTTACTGTCCGGCATAGGCGGTGCAACCACGTTGGGCGGTGTAACCGCTCCGGTCGGCATCGCGCTGGGCGCTGCGGGTGCCGCGGTCGGAGCCGGCGGCGGCATCTACAATATGGTGAAGAGCCGCAGCATTCGCAGGGATGTATTGGCGGAAGAATTGGGCGTTGATTTCAAAAATGTGGTGGCGGATGTGAAGCAGACGGTCGGAAAAGAGACCAAAGCCCATATCACCGACGACCGCGCATGGAAGATATACCTGCAGAGCAGAGGGTACTCGGACGAGAAGGCGCTGTACGCGCAGATCCGAAGAAAACGTGCTGCGCATATGCTTAAGATGGCGAAAAACGGCAGCGACGGTGATAAGATAATGGCAAGAGCATTCATACACGCAATGGGAGTCAACCCGATGCAAGACGGAGATTACGCCGAAGGCGCATTGGATATCCTGACAGAAAAACTGGGATAACGGGAGGATCATAACGTGGATGCGAAGCAGATAAAAACCGCGTGGGAGGATATCGAACAGCGGCTGAAAACGCTGAACGTGGAGACTGCATGGCTGAAAGGCGAGGACGATCAGATCGGGGATGCGCTGCGCGCGCTGCTGCCGGTGACGGACGCAGGGGACTGCGTTCTGATGGAGCTGATGGTGACTCCGTTCGATGAGAACATGCATCTGCTGCATATCTACACCGCCATCATCATGGAGATCGGACCCGGCTATGAGACGTTGAAGGAGACCTTGTTGGACTGGAACCTCGACAGCCCGATCGGCGTGTTCGGGATCGTTCGCCCGGACCGGCAGTTCTGCCACAGATACACGTTCCCGTTCCCGGTCGCCCTGCCATCCGAGGAGCTTGCGGAGGAGGCCTATTACCTGATCGGTCGCTGCTATTCCGTCATCTCTCGTGTCTACCCTGAAGCAGTGCGCATATCGGGGCATAAATGACAGACGCGACGATCCGGAATCGCGTTCGGACCGGCATGCAGATATCAAGGCAAAAAGTTCGACTGCCGCCCGCGCAGGGCGGCTGTCGCCGTTTGTATCCCGAAACTAACGCCGCTTTGGCGGGGATTCCGGATACAATAAAACACCTCGGACGAATCCGAGGTGCTATGTTGTGACGGTTTAATACAGCTTTGCGCCTGCCGGGATGTGCGGATCGAGCTGCAAAAGGTTCAGCCGTTCTTCTCCGTTTTCACTGTGGATCGCGGAAAGCAGCATGCCGCAGGATTCGATGCCCATCATGGGACGCGGCGGGAGATTGGTGATCGCCACGCAGGTCTTGCCGATGAGGCTTTCCGGCTCATAGAACGCATGGATGCCGGACAGGATCGTGCGCGGTTCGCCCGTGCCGTCGTCCAGCGTGAACTTCAGCAGCTTCTTGCTCTTCGGGACCGCTTCGCAGGCAAGCACCTTGACCGCGCGGAAATCGGACTTACTGAAGGTCTCAAAGTCGACGAAATCCTTGAACAGAGGTTCGATCTCCACGTTGCTGAAGTCGATCTTTTCTTCAACGGGCGCCGCTTTTTCGGTTTCCTGCGCAGCCTTGCATGCCTCCTGAGAGGGACAGGTAAAGCAGGCGCATTCGAAATCGGCGGGCGCCTCCTGCGCCTTTTCTTTCTTCTGCTGGCCGATCGGCTTCATCGTCGGGAACAGAAGGATGTCGCGGATCGTCGGCGCGTCGGTCAGAAGCATGCACAGACGGTCGATGCCGATGCCGATGCCGCCCGTCGGGGGCATGCCGTATTCCATCGCGAGCATGAAGTCCTCGTCGATCTGCATCGCCTCGTCGTCGCCCTTCTGACGTTCCTTTGCCTGCTGCACAAAGCGCGCGCGCTGGTCGATCGGGTCGTTCAGCTCGGTATACGCGTTGCCGTATTCGTGCCCGCAGATGAATACCTCGAAGCGGTCGACGATGTCCTTGCTGCCAGTCTTCAGCTTGGTCAGCGGGGAATTTTCGATCGGGTAATCGGTAATGAACGTCGGCTGGATCAGCTTATCCTCGACGAACGCGTCGAACGCTTCGGCAAGCACCTTGCCCTTGGTCGATTCGGGATCCTTCAGTTCGATGCCGAGCTCCTTCGCGATCGCGCGGGCTTCTTCGTCGGTTTTGCAGGCATAGATGTCCTTGCCGGTATACTCTTTGACCGCGTCGTTCATGGTCATACGGCGGAACGGCGGCGTGAGGTCGACGTCCTGTCCCTGATAGCTGATCTTTGTCGTACCGTTGACGAGCCTGCAGCAGCGGGACATGATCTGTTCGCAAAGCTCCATCATGCCGCGAAGGTCTGTGTACGCCTGGTAGATCTCGATCGTTGTAAACTCGGGATTGTGCGTGGCGTCCATGCCCTCGTTGCGGAACAATCGGCCGATCTCATACACGCGTTCGAGACCGCCGACGATGCACATCTTGAGATGCAGCTCGGTCGCAATGCGCATATACATGTCGATGTCGAGCGTGTTGTGATGCGTCACGAACGGACGCGCGGACGCGCCGGAGGCGACCGTGTTCAGCACGGGCGTTTCGACCTCCATAAAGCCTTCGCTGTCGAGGTAGCGGCGGATCTCCGCAATGATCGCGCTGCGCTTTTTGAACGTTTCGCGTACGCCTGCATTCATGAACAGATCGACAAAGCGCTGACGGTACCGAAGCTCCGGATCCCGGAGGCCGTGGAACTTCTCGGGCAGCGGACGCAGTGACTTCGAAAGCAGCGTGACTTCCTGCGCATGCACGGAAACCTCGCCGGTCTTCGTCTTGAACACAAAGCCCTTAACGCCGATGATGTCGCCGATGTCGTACGCCTTGAAATCGGCATACGCGTCTTCGCCGACGTCGTCGCGGCGAACGTAGATCTGGATATCGCCTGCGGCGTCCAGAACGTGCGCAAAGCTCGCCTTGCCCATGATGCGCTTGGACATCATACGTCCGGCAATGCTGACTTCCTTGCCTTCGAGCGCGTCAAAATCTGCTGCGATCTCAGCGCTGTGATGCGACTGCGGGAATGTAATGACCGAGAACGGATCCTTGCCCGCCTCGCGCAGTGCGGAAAGCTTATCTCTGCGGATCTGAAGAAGCTCGGAGAGCTGTTCCTCGCTGAACTCCTGCGATTCCTGCGGGATGCGTGTTTCTTCCATTATATTATACTCCGATTCAATGAATGGTTACGACCGTAAGGTGAATGGTTCCGCCGGGGGTGACGACGGGAACGGTGTCGCCGACCTGACGGCCGAGCAGCGCCTCGCCGATCGGGGATTCGTTGCTGATCTTGCCGAGCGCGGGATCCGCCGCCATCGAGCCGACGATCTCCAGCTGCATTTCCGAACCGAGCGCCGCATTGCGGACGGTCACCTTGGAACCGATCGTGATCTTATCGCCGGACTGCGCCGAATGCTCAATGATCTGCGCGGTGCGAAGCTCCTCTTCGAGGACCGCGATGTCGTGTTCGTTTTTCGCCTGCTCGTCCTTAGCGGCGTCATATTCCGCGTTTTCGGAAAGATCGCCGAAGCCGCGTGCGATCTTCAGCATTTCCGCGATCTCAAGGGTGCGGGTCGATTTCAGATATTGCAGATGTTCCTTGCGCTTTTCGTAATCTTCGCGAGTCATCAAAATGCCAGCCATAGTGTTTCTCCTTTTTCTCCGTATTGGGAATCATATCATTATATAGTTATGTCGTTGAGACTGTCAAGCAAAAACTCACGGATTTCCGCCGCGTTTTTTGCTTCGTTCAGCCGCGTGCGCAGCGCAGCCGAGCCGCGCATCCCGTGCAGATAACGCGGAAGATGCTTGCGAAGCTCCACAAGCCCGTGCGGACCCTTGCTCGCTTCGATGCGTTCGGCGTGCAGGATCGCAACCTCCAGCCGCTCGGCAGCTGTCGGCGGGGCATAGGGCGTTCCGGCGATCGCCGCTTTGATCTCACGAAAGATCCACGGCTGCCCAAGCGCCGCGCGTCCGACCATCACGCCGTCGCAGCCGGTCTCACGCAGCATGGAAACGGCGCTTTCGCCGTCGGTGATGTCGCCGTTGCCGATCACGGGGATGCGGACAGCCGCCTTGACCGCCGCGATGGCGGACCGGTCTGCAGTGCCTCGGTACTGCTGCACGCGCGTTCGCGGATGCAGGCAGATCGCATCGGCGCCGGCGGATTCCAGGACCTTTGCAAAGGAGACGCAGGTGTCGTCGTCCCAGCCCTTGCGGAATTTCACCGTGACGGGAACGGGGGAGACCCGTTTGACCGCTTCGACGATCGCTCCCGCGAGCGCAGGCGTGCGCATCAGCGCGCTGCCGTCGCCGTTCGATACGATCTTTTGCGCGGGACAGCCCATGTTGAGATCGACGGCGGCAAGATACGGACCGAGACGGTCGGCTGTGACGCAGACTGCTTTCGCCAGAATCTCCGGTTCGTGCCCGAACAGCTGTACCGCGATCCGATCCTCCTCTTCACCGACCGCGAGATAGCCGCCGGTCTTTTCGTTGCCGAAGGTCAGCCCCTTTGCGCTGATCATTTCCGTGCAGCAGAGATCGCAGCCGAACGAGGTGCAGAGCGTACGAAATACGACGTCCGTGTAACCGGCCATCGGTGCAAGCAAAACAGGATGTGCAGGGGAATACGGCTCAATCATTTGCGGGAGCGGGCGTGTCCGTGGGAACGGGAGTGGGCGTCACGATCGGGAGCGGTTCCGCATCCGGATCCGGCGTTGCAGGGACGTCCATCTTCGGATTCAGTTCCAAAAGCTCGATCGATTCGATCATCCAGTGTCCTTCCGCTTTGGCAAGATGCAGACGGTATTTGCGCGGCGTCCATTCCGGAACGGAGACGCCGGCGCCGGATTCCGCGGCGAAAGACCCTCTGATGCCGCGGATCTGCTCCACGACGTCCACATAGGTGCCGATCTGCCACGGCAGAATATGCAGGTTATGGATCTTCAAACTATATTCATAGGAAGAAACGGTCATTGCCGCATACGGTGCGGCGTCGTTCTTTCGCGCGTCGGCGTCGCTTTGGATACAGCCGAAGCTGAAGTAGGAAGTCAGATCGTTTTCGGAGCTGTTCTTCAGAATACATGCTGCGCGCAGGGACATCCCTTCGTTGACGAGGATATAGGCGTTGCTGACCCGGGCGGCAGATATAAAGGAAAGAATGCACAGCGCACCGATCACGATCAGCGTCAGGATCGTACGCATAAAATAGAAAACGGAACGGCGCACAGAGGTGACCGCGCGAAGCTGCTTCCGCGCTGCGCGGATCTCCGAAGCCTTTCGGGTCGCTGCCATAACATAACCTCCGTTTCCTTCATATCATATAAGGGATGCAGGTATTATAGCATACCGCCGCCGCTTTTTCAACCTGCATTCCGGATGCGGCAAAAAACCGAAAAGATATACGAAAAAAGTCAAAAAAGGGTATTGACAATTGAAGGAAGAAGGAGTAATATAGGCGACGTTCGCGGCACGGAAGCGAGCAGCGCCGGAGAGGGAACCGGGAACGGGGACCGAAAAAACTTGAAAAAAGTTTGCAA
>JAEESS010000073.1 GCA_016286445.1 Bacillota bacterium | reverse complement strand
TCGCTTGTGGAAAAAAATGGGGATAACCCTCCATGATAAGTATAGTGTATCCGGCATGGTTACGCAAGAGCGACGGCGAAAGACAGGCATAAAACTTGACTATCACTCCGGAACGCCTATAATTATGATAAGGGAATACAGGCAAAAGAACCGTATCCGGAGGGGACAGCGCGTGAAAAAAATCGTCGTCGTATCCATGGTCAAAAACGAAGCCGATATCATCGAGAGCTTTGTCCGGCACGCATTCAGCTTTGCTGACGAAATGATCCTGGCGGACCACATGAGCTCGGACAAGACGCCGGAAATCCTGAAACGATTGCAGGAGGAAGGCTTCGCCCTCACCGTGCGGAAGTATTACCGGACGGAGCTGGCCCACGCCGAGGTGATGAACGACCTGCTATGGGAAGCGATCCGGGCGCGCGGAGCCGACTTCGTGCTGCCGATGGACGCCGACGAATTCCTCGTGAACACGGACACCGCGGAGTCCTGCCGCGCCATCCTGGAACGCCTTGACCCGAACGTCCTCTACAAACTGGAATGGCGCAACTACGAGCCGCTCCATCCCCACGAGGGCGATGATACGTTCCTGCTGACGCGCCCCTGCCGGCGCGGACGCGATTTCGCCTCCGGACAGAAGATCATCGTCGGGGCGTCGCTGGCCCGGCGGAAGCCCTTCCGGATGATCCAGGGCTGCCACTACGCGTATTGGGAAACGGCCGAGGGCCACGTCAGAGTCCCCTGGACGACGGCACCCCATCTGCATACGGCGCATTTCCACTGGCGCAGCGAGGAGCAATACACCACCAAGCTGGCCACGAGCTGGATCAACAACGTCGCGAAATACTCCGTCAACACGCCGACCGCCGATTTCCTGAAAAAGGGCTACCATGCGCTGATGCGCGGCGAGCCGGTCGAGCAGGGCCAGATGATTTCCCGCGCCGAGGTCTTCGACCTGCGGCCCTTCGTGCCGCCGCAAACGCTCCGCTACAGCCGGGACGTCCGGCCGGACGCCTTCCGCAACCTCCTGGCCGCCAGCGAGGCCCTGGCGGAAACCTACCTCGAATCCAAAGTCCTGGCGCGGAAGAAGATCGTAACGATGGTCGTTCCCTACGGCGGCGACAGGAACGCGCTGACGGAATCCCTGCGCCTCGCCGGCGAGCAGACCTATCCCTATAAGGAAATTTTCGTCCTCTGTCCCGGCGATACCCCGGCGCCGGAAAATCTGAGCGATGCCGCCCCGGACGCGGAAACCCCGCTGACCGTCCTGCGGAACGGGGCAACGAAGGACGTTTTCGACCAGCTCTCGGAAAAGGCGCGGGGCGATTACGCGCAGTGGCTCTTCCCCGGAGACGCCATGACGCCGGACAAGGTCATGAAGATGACGGTCTGTCTGGAAATGCAGGACTTTCCCTTTCTCTTCGCCTTGACGAACGGCGACCGGACCTTTGCGGAATGGACGCCGTACACGGATTTCATCGTCGAGCCCCGGCCGGAGTTCCAGATGATGGACCCCAACGTAATGTGGCAGCGCCTGCTCTGGATGGGCAAATACCCCTCGGGGGGCGTCACCGGCCTTCTGATTCGCCGCGACGTGATGGAGAAGCGGCAATGGCTGCGCGACGGTTTCCTGGAGGAACGGCCGCTGCTTTTGACGATGTTCCGCTCGCTGCTTCAGATTGAACCGGGGGAGGATGACGAGAGCTCCGTGGCCATCCTTCAGGAAACCTACTGCTCGCGGGACTGGGACCAGATCGACCTCACGAACTGGATATGGCACCAGATCGAATGGGCCTGCCTGCTCTCTCTGGACCGGCCCCTGCTGGACGGGGAGGTTTACCGGGACGCCGTGCAGCGCATCCGGAGCAACGAAGCCATCGCGGCGCCCCGCCGGCAGAATATCAGCGCGGCGCTCTGGCAGGAATACCAGGCGGCGCTGGCCGCCCTTTGACGAACAAAATCAGACGTTTTCCGATGCCGCTGCCGGCACCCCGCGAGAGAAACCGGCAACGGCCTTTCTTTTTCCCTACCTTTGCGCGCCGCGACAAAGCGCGGGAAAAACGCGCCGAAGAAACGATGAAAATTATTTTCATAAAAGATATTGAAATATATTCTCATTTGCGCTATAATGGACCCATCGTAACGGGCGGGAAAACGGGCTCGCCACTACCAGGGGGGCGCAGGCGGATGGGGACGGCGGAGTTCGAGAATCTTCTGGGACGGCTGTGCGCGCCGACGTTCCGGGCAATCAAGGCGGGAAGTCTGGTGGCCCTGCCGAAGAGGGACGGCGACGATATCGCCGGGCAGCTGGCACGGTACGTTCCCTGTCTGGCGAGAAGCGGCACCGCGCTCTTCTGTCTGGCGGACGGCCCCTCGCGGCTGCTGGTGCTGTTCTACCGCCCCGCCGCGCTGGAGCGGGCCCTGGCCCGGCCCGGCGCGCGCCATCTGCTGGAACGCTGCGGCGATCCGCGGAAAGCGTCGCTGGAAAAGCGGCTGGCCCACCTGAAACGGCGGCTCGCGGAAAGCGAGACGTTTCCCCACGAGATCGGGCTGTTCCTCGGCTACCCGCCGGAGGATGTGCGCGGCTTTATCGAGCATCGGGACTGCGACGTGAAATGCGTCGGCTGCTGGAAGGTCTACGGCGACGAGGCGAAGGCGCAGAAGACGTTTCGCCTGTTTCGTAAGTGCAGCGAGGTCTATCGGCAGCGATTTCAAAACGGTACGCCGATCGAGCGGCTGACCGTTGCGGAACACAGAGGATCGGGGAGGGAATGATGGACAGACACGAGGAGATCAAAGCGTCGTATCGGGCGCTCGGCGGCGGGTTCGCGAATCTGTACGATGGCATTATCACGCGCTCCACGTTAATCGGCAAGCTGATGGACAGCCTCGTCTGGGGACTGGACGCTTCTCTTGCGGCAAAGTGGATCAATGACGCGCTTGCACCGATCCCGGAGGATTTCAAAGGAACGCTTCTGGAAGTTCCGGTCGGGACCGGCGTTCTGACCGTCCCCGTCTACAAGAGCTTGCCGGAAGCGCAGATCACCTGTCTCGATTATTCCGCGGAGATGATGAAAAACGCCGAACGGCGGGCGGAGGCGCTTGCGGTGAAAAACGTTTCGTTCGTGCAGGGCGACGTAGGCGCGCTGCCTTTCGAGGATGAAAGCTTTGACGTCGTGCTTTCTCTGAACGGCTTTCACGCGTTTCCAGACAAGGACGCCGCGTTCAAAGAAACCTGTCGTGTATTGAAGAAAGACGGGATATTCTGTGGTTGCTTCTATATTGCGGGAGAGTTCAAACGGACCGATTGGTTTGTGAAGCACATGTATGTGCCGAAGGGCTTCTTCACGCCGCCGTTTGAGACGAGGGAAACGCTCGAAAAACGGCTGAAGGACCTGTATGCCGAGGTGCGCGTTTCCCCGGTCCGGGCCGAGGGCGTGTTCTGCTGTGTGAAGTGAGGAGAAGCGTATGTGGCTGACGGTTTCGGAAGGGCTGTTGATCCCGTTTCTCGGGACGGTGCTCGGTTCGGCATGCGTGTTCTTTATGAAAAAGGAGCTGAGCCGCGCCGTACAGCGCGCGCTGACCGGCTTTGCGGGCGGTGTCATGGTCGCGGCGTCGATCTGGAGCCTGCTGATCCCCGCCATGCAGCAGAGCGCGGGGAAAGGGAAATGGGCGTTCCTGCCTGCGGTGATCGGCTTTTGGCTCGGCGTGCTGTTTCTGCTGCTGCTCGACCACGTCATTCCGCATCTGCACCGCAGCATCGGACAGGCGGAGGGTCCGAAAAGCCGCCTGAAGCGAACGACCATGATGGTGCTTGCGGTCACGCTGCACAACATTCCGGAGGGCATGGCGGTCGGCGTGGTCTATGCGGGGCTATTGAGCGGTTCGGGCGAGATCACGATCGGCGGCGCGCTGGCGCTTGCGATCGGCATTGCGATCCAGAACTTTCCGGAAGGCGCGATCATTTCCATGCCGCTGCACGCGGAGGGAAAGACCAAATGCCGCGCGTTTCTGGATGGCGCGCTGTCCGGCGCGGTGGAGCCGATCGGCGCGCTTCTGACCGTGCTGTTTGCAAGCCTGCTTGTTCCGGCAATGCCGTATCTGCTGTCGTTTGCGGCAGGCGCCATGCTGTATGTGGTCGTGGAAGAGCTGATCCCCGAGATGTCGGCAGGCGAGCATTCCAACATCGGCGTCGTGCTGTTTGCGCTCGGCTTTACACTGATGATGGCGCTGGACGTAGCGCTCGGATAGTTTTTTAAGGGAGGTCAATATGTACAAGGTTACGGCAAAAATCGAAGGCATGATGTGCGGCATGTGCGAATCGCACATTGCTGATACGATCCGCAGAGCGTTTCCCGATGCGAAAAAGGTGAGCGCGTCGAGAAAGCATGACGAAGCGACGTTCCTTTCGGAGGGCGAGATCGACCGCGGGAAGCTCAAACAGGCGATCGAAGAAACCGGCTATACGTTCGTTTCGGTTTCGGTCGAGCCGTACGCAAAACGCGGTCTGTTCGGGAGATAAGGGGACGCGGCATGATCTGGTGGGTGATTCTTTTGGAAGCGGTCGCGTTTGCAGCGATCTTTACGGCGATCGTCTTTACGGCGTATCGTGGAGATAAGATCTACACCCCGGAGGCGATTCACAACTATCCGCCGGACATTCAGGAGGAATACTTCAAGACGCATGAACACGTCGACGTCTCGATCAAGTCGAAACGCGTGTTCCTGACAAAGAGCCTCGGTATCGTGATCTTCACGGGGATTTTGTTCGTCTGCGCGCTGCTTGCGGGCGCAAAAACCTTTTGGGAGGGCTTTCTGCTGACCTCCGGGCTGATGGTATGGATCGGCGCGTACGACACGTTTTTCCTCGACTGGGTGCTGTTCGCAAACCTCAAAGGGTTCCGGCTCGAGGGCACCGAGCACATGGACAAGGCGTATCACCAGAAGTGGTTCCATTTGAAGGGCATGCTGTTTCCGGGCGTCGTGTTCGCCCTGATCCCCGCGGCGCTGGTGGGGCTGTTGATCATGATCATTCGATAAGGATACCTTTATATGAAAGCGCTGAAAGGACTGAAAAAGGATTACTGGCTCTTTTGGTTTGCGTCCTCTCTGGGCATGGGCGCGAGCAATATCCTGCAGTATGTGCTGTCGCTGTATGTGCTCGATCTGACCGGTTCGGCAACGCTGTTTGCGTCGATGCTGTCGATCATCATCATCCCGCGGCTTCTCTTGACGCCGCTTGCGGGCGTAATGGCGGACCGGGCAAAGAAAAGCCGCCTGATGGCGCTGATCCTGCTGGGCGAGGCGGTCGTTTTAGGCGTTTACTTCGTGCTCGGGCAGATCACAACGATCGGCATTGCGCTGATCTATGTTCTGGTCATCGTATTGGAGGCGGGGGAGATCTTCTACGGCGGATGCGAAGCGGCGATCCTGCCGGAGCTGGTCCCGCCCGAAAAGCTCAAGGACGCGATCTCCGTTTCCAAGGTGGATGACGGCGTTGTGAATGTGGCGGCGCCTCTGGCGGCAGCGCTGATCTACGACAATCTGAGCATCTCCGTTGCGTTTGCGGTGATTGGAGAGCTGAACCTGCTTTCCTTTGTGCTGCAGATCCGGATCCGTCCGAAATATGCGGCGGAGCGCACTGCGGAAACGCACAAGCCATCCGTCTGGAAGGATTTCAAGGAGGGCATTCGCTGCATCCGGCAGAATGCGTTTCTTCGCGGGTTCCTCAGGATCATGCCGCTTGCCAACGCCTTTTTCGGTGCGACCTTCTCTGTCAGCATCGCGTACCTTTTGCGACAAAGCTATGCGGTGGACGCGTGGACGTACAGCGCCTATTGCTCCGTCACCGCTGCAATGAGCATGATCGTTCCGCTGTTTGCCGTGCCGATCGTCAAGAAGTATCCCGCGAACAAGCTCTACTTTGCGGCGACGCTGACGATCGCGGCGGGCATTCTTCTGATCGGCGTCTGTGCGGTGCTCGGTCTGTATCAGGTTTTGCCGATCATGGCTTCCGTCGTGCTGATCGCAGTTTTAGACTGCGTCACCATTGCTGCGGCGATCCCGATGCAGATGACCTCGTCGATCATGCTGCAGACAAGCGTGGACAAGAACCTTTTAGGACGCGTTTCGGCGGTGCTGCGGATGATCGGGATCGCGTCCGGCGCATTGGGCGAGATGCTGTTCGGCACGCTGAACGACGCGACCTGGGTCTGGCTGCCGATCTTTCTCGGCGCGGCAGGCGTCGCAGCGGCTTCACTATTGTTCCGAAAGGTCATGATCGCACAGGATCATCCGTCGGATGAACATCAAAAAAAAGGAGAATAACCATGGCAAGAAAGGATTCGGACAATCAAAAGAAGTCGATGAGCCTGCTGTTTCGCGGCAAGGCGATCTTCAAGCCGCTGAACACGGGACGGATCGACGAACGCGTCGCCTGCGTGCGCGAGTGGGTCGCAAACATCTTCTTTTACACAAGGAACGGCACGACCGTGATGATCGACGCGGGCTACAACTATGAACGGCTCAAAGAAAAGATGGGCTGGCTCGACGTTGACCCGGCTTCGATCAAACACATCTTTATTACGCACCAGGACACCGATCACGTCGGCGCGCTCGAGCCCGACAGCGAGCAGCTTTTCAAGGACGCGACAGTCTATATCGGCGAGATCGAAAACCGGTACTTAACAGGCGAGGTGCGTAGAAAAGTTATGCATCGGCTCTATAAGCTTCCGATTGTGAAGATGAACAACCCAAAGGTCCTGCTGCGGGACGGGCAGATCCTGGACGTCGATGGGATCAAAATCGAATGCATCCTCGTTCCCGGGCATACCTGGGGACACATGGTATACCTCGTCGACGATGAATACTTGTTCAGCGGCGACACGATCTGGTTCGGCGCGGACGGCGGCTACAGCTTCCTTTCCACGCTCGCCGAGGACAACAAGCTTGCGGTCAAATCGCTTGAAGCGCTCGAAAAGAACCTGCGCGCGTAAGATGCCGCTGAAGATCATCACCGGGCACACCGGCTGGACGGACGATCTCGACTTTGCGTTTCTGCATCGGGACGAGCTGTGCAAGCCGTTTGCAAAGAAATACGTCGACCCGTCGGCGCCGTATGACGGCTATGTGGAGGACGACGACACAGAGCAGGGCGCAAGGAAGCGCCCGCTCGGAAAGGTAAAAACAAAATGAAACCGGATTATAAGAACTGGATGCCGAAGGGCATGATTTGGACATCGGCCGCTGCGACCGCGCTGTTTCTGATCCTGTGGGTCGTGTTTGGGCTCACGGGGCTCGTCTCGGGCATGGCAAAGACCGTGCTGTTTATCGTATTCCTTGCGCTGACGATCATCGCGCTATGCGTGACCGTCTGGATGCTCCTGCTGTATTGCGCGTTTTCCTATAACGGCAAGCGGCAGATGTCGAAGCAAATCATCGAGGGCGTTGCGGAGCATGTGAAGCTGCCGGACGGCGGAACGGGACTGGACGTAGGCTGCGGCAGCGGAGCGCTCACGATCGCCTGCGCGAAGCGCAACCCGAACGCTTCGTTTATCGGGATCGACCGCTGGGGCAAGGAGTATGCTTCGTACAACAAGCCGCTGTGCGAAAAAAACGCATGGGCGGAGGGCGTCAAAAACGTTACGTTCCGGCGCGGCGATGCCTGTAAGCTCGACTTTGCGGACGAGACCTTCGACGCGGTCACAAGCAATTACGTCTATCACAACATCCCCGGAGACCGGCAGGCGCTTCTTTTGGAAACGCTGCGGGTGCTGAAGAAAGGCGGCACGTTCGCGATCCACGATATCTTTTCAAAACCCAGATACGGCGATATGCAGGCGTTTACCGAAAAGCTCAGAGGCATGGGTTATGAAGACGTCCGGCTGATCCCCACGGACGACGGAACGTTTATCCGCAAAGGAGAAGCGGCATTGATGGAGCTGAAAGGTTCCGCGCTGCTCGTCGGAAAGAAATAAGCATATGAAGATGCACATCGAGAAAAACACCGTGCAGGAAACGCTGATGATCCCGCTCTTTGGGCGCAAGCTTTGTACGGAGCAGTTTCCGAATCTGTTCCGCGACGACAAGGCGGTCGGGCTGATCAACAGGATCGACTACGATTTTTCGGCGCTCGAAAAGCGAGCAAAGAGCACGGCGTACCGCTTCGGCGCGCTGGAGGTCGCCATGCGCGAAACCGATCTGATGATCGAGGCAAAGGGCTACCTTGCAGCGCACCCGAATGCCGCGCTGGTAAATTTGGGCTGCGGGCTCGATCAGACCGCGGAGAACTGCGACAACGGGACATGCAGGATCTACAACCTCGATCTCCCGGATGTGATCGCGGTGCGAAATACGCTGCTGCCGGAAAGCGAGCGCATCCGAAACATCGCGGCGGACCTCAACGATCTTGCATGGTTCGACGCGATCGACGCAAGCAACGGCGTGTGCTTTCTTGCCGCGGGCGTGTTCTATTACTTCAAAACGGAACAGATCAGAAGGCTTCTGAACGCAATGGCAAAGCGCTTTCCCGGCGGGCGGCTGGTGTTCGACGCGGTAGGCAAACGCGCGGTAAAGGTCATGCTGAAAACGTGGGTGAAGGAGGCGGGCATCACTTCGATCTCCGATTATTTCAGCGTGGACAGCATCGAAACGGATGTCCTGCCGTGGATGGAGCATGCGGCGGTCTCTTCGCGCGGGTATATGCTCGGCTACAATGACCTTAAGGACCCGTCGGTGCCGGGACTGTTCCGACTGATGGCAAAAGTCGGCGACGGGTTGATGAAGATGCAGATCGTCCGGATGGACTTTACGGAGTGAGTTATGCAATATTTGGGACTGCCCGCGGGCATGTGGATGCTCTTTCGCCGCTCGTTTCAAAGGAACCTGACCGACTCGCTCGGCATTGATCGGCGCGAGGCGGCGGAAATGACGAAACGCGCGAAAGCGAAATACAGGGAGATCATCAAAGGTTTGCCGACCTTTGAAAAAGGCGACCGGTTTGTCGTCAATATCGTAAACTGCGCCATGTTCGCGTCGTTCTGCCTTGAGATGAAAGGACAGCCGTCGCCCGAGCAAATGACCGTTTATTACTGTGAATCCATGACGACCGGCGCCATGAAACGGTTCTGCCGCATGGGCGGCAGACGCAAGTTCAAAAAGCGCGATATCGCGTCCATGCAAAGGACCGCGGCGCAAAAAGCCGCGGACCGGAACCGGTATTCGTGGAATATGGATTTTCTGCCGTACGCGGACGGTTCAGGTTATGAGGCGCGGTTTTACCGCTGCGGCATCTGCACACTGATGGGCGAGCTCAATCTTTCCGCCTACATTCCCGCCATGTGCCGCCTTGATTACACGATGAGCGAGCTCGGCGGCGCGGACATCTTCGTACGGGAGTACACGCTTGCGTCCGGCGGACCGTACTGCGGCTGCGGGTACAAAAAGAAAGGAGTGGAACCATGGGACTGTTCAAAAAGTATGTGAATCAAACGAGAAAGCCGGAGGGCTTTTTAGGCAAGCTGATGATCGGCGGCATGAACGGCGGTCACGCAAAGCTCGCCGATTGGGGCATGGGACACCTTGCGGACATTTCGCCCGAGGCGATCGTTGAGCTCGGATGCGGCGGCGGGCGAAACGCAAAAGCGCTTTTGAAACGGTATCCGGACGCAAAGCTCACAGCCGTGGACTATTCGGCGCTGTCGGTCGAGAAAACAAAGGACTATAACCGGGATCTGATCGCCGCGGGCCGCTGCACCGTGCTGCAGGGCAATGTGAAAAAACTGCCGTTTGCGGACGGATCGTTCGACCTTGCGACCGCGTTTGAAACGGTCTACTTCTGGCAGGGGATCGAAGCCTGCTTTACGGAGGTCTGCCGTGTTCTGAGACCCGGCGGGACGTTTCTGATCTGCAACGAATCCGACGGCACGGATGAGACCGGTCTGAAGTTCGAGAAGATCATCGACGGCATGAAATGCCATACGGCCGAAGCTCTTTCGTCGGCGTTGAAAGCGGCGGGCTTTTCAAGCATCACGGTCGATCATTTTGCGAACAAACCGTGGATCACGGTGCGCGCGGAAAAGTGAGGCGCTTATGCTTTTAACGCTGTTGCTCTCGCTGATTTTGATCGCGTCGATCTTCGGCGCGCTCAGCGCCGCCGTCGGGCTGATCCAGAACAGAAAGCTCTTTACGACCGCGCCGAAGGACATCCAGGAGGCGGCAAAGGAGCATCCGGAACGGTTCCCGGGGCAGCATGTGCTCGGCTGGAAGCTCGCGATCCTTTGCCTCATTTTGGCGATCGGCACGTTCGTCTACGGCGGCTGGAACGGGATCAGAAACGGTTTCTCGTTCTGGCAGTTCTTTGTGCGCTTCCTCGTGATGCTTTACCTTTGGAAGGCGTTCGACATCGTCTGTCTCGACTGGCTTCTGCTGACGAAGTCGCATTTCTTTCAACACTTCTATCCGGAAACGGAGGGATGCGCGGGCTACCGTTCGTTTGGTTTCAACCGCAAGGGACAGATCATCCGCATCCTCGTTTTCCCGTTCGTCGCGGCTGCGCTTGCCGGGATCTGCCTGCTGATCGGCTGAAAGGAGCCGGGATATGAAAAAGACGACCGAGGATTATCTCAAGACCATTCTGCTTCTTTGCGAACGGGAGGGCAGCGTGCGCAGCATCGCGCTTGCCGAAGCGTTCGGCGTGTCAAAGCCGACCGTATGCAAGATCGTGAAAGGTCTGCTTTGCGAGGGCTATATCACAAAGGACGGAAGCAATGAGATCACGCTCACCGAAAGAGGTGAAAAGCTGGCGAACGAAACGTTGAAACGCAACCTGACGATTCAACGTTTTTTGATCGGTCTGGGTGTGGAGCGATCCGTCGCCGAAGCCGACGCCTGCAAAATGGAGCACGTCATCAGCGCGCAGAGCTTACGGGCGATGGCGGCGCTGTCCGAAAACGGTTTACACTCGGATCCGAAAAGTGTATCGATGAATTGTCAAACTAAGTGCAGCGCTGAGAGATAGAATAATCAAGAAAACCATTCGTTCTTACGGACAGTTCGCGACTTCGGCGATCCAGGTCGCGCATTGGTTGACCGGCTCCGGGTCGTTTGTGAAGCCCATGGAATGGTAGAGCGCGATCGCGGGGGCGTTGTCGGCGTCGACGATCAGCATCATGCGCTTCGGGCGGTTCTCCTCGATCGCCTTTGCGAGAAGCTTTCTGCCCCAGCCGCGCCGCCGGTATTCCTCTTTGACCAGAAAATCGAACGGCTCGTTCTCCTCGTTGTTCTTCGTCACGTCGATGTAGCCGATCACGGTCCCGTCGTCCACTGCAAGGAACACACGGAACGTGTCGAGCGCTTTCACGACCTTGTCGCCCGTCCAGTAGCGGTCCGTGTCGTGCATGGCGATATACTGTTCCTCGTACTGCGCGGACAGCGGTTCGACGCCCGTCGTGT
>JAEESS010000012.1 GCA_016286445.1 Bacillota bacterium | reverse complement strand
GCGATTCGACCGTGCGGGAAAGAACATACCGTTTGGTTTCGACCTCGCGCACGCCGAGCGTCGACGTGTGCCGGAAGAACGCCGAAAGGACGGCGTCCTTTTCATCGTGTTTTGCGATCGCGCGGATCAGCGTGCCGGGACGGCTCTTTTTCATGCCGACCGGAACGGTATAGACCTCGACGGCGCCCGCCTCGAACAGGCGTTCCGAAGCAAAGCCGATCTGTTCCGCGGTCATATCGTCGACGTTCGCGGACAGCTCAAAGACGGTTTCCGTATCGTTCGTTTCCGTTTCGCCGAGCATGGCGCGGACACAGTTTGCCGTGTCGAAGTCCTTCGTGCCCATGCCGTAGCCGATCGAAGAGACGCGCATGACGGGCATCGGACCGAATTGCGTGACAAAGTGCCGGAGAAGCGCCGCGCCGGTCGGCGTGCAAAGCTCGCCTTTCACTTCGCCGCCGTAGATCGGAACGTCCTTCAAAAGGTAAGCCGTGGCAGGCGCGGGCACGGGAAGCACGCCGTGCGCGCAGCGGACCGTGCCGCTGCCGACGTGGACGGGGGAGGCGACCACCTGATCCGGCGAAAGCCGCTCCATCAGAAAACAAAACGCCGCAACGTCCGCGATCGCGTCGAGCGCGCCGACCTCGTGAAAATGGATCATCTCGACCGGACAGCTGTGCACGTGGCTCTCCGCGTCCGCGATCAGCCGATAGATCCGAAGCGCGTTCGCTTTGACGCCGTCCGAAACATGCAGGCCCGCAAGGATCGTCTCGATCGAAGCAAGATCGCTGTGCGCATGGTGATGCGCGTGCCCGTGATGATGTCCCTCCGCCGGTTCATGCTCCTCTTTGCCGTCGACGCGCACGGAAAGATGCGTGCCGGCGATGCCGCACTTTTCGGAAGCGGTCTTTTCATACACGACATGCGGGACGCCGATCCCGTTCAGCGCGCGGACGGCGCCGTCGGGATCGGGCATGAGCTCCAAAAGCGCGGCGCAGAGCATATCGCCCGCCGCGCCCATGCCGCAGTCCAGATACAGCGTTTTCATTCTTCTGCCCTCCGGTTGGTTTCCGTAAATCCCGCTTTCTTTAGAGCAAGCACGATCGGCGGGATCAGTACGATGTGCAGAATGATGCCGGGGAGCGCGTTGACCACCGCTCCCGCAAGAAACATTTGCAGGGTGAACGACGGACCGAGCATCGCCCATTTCGCAAGTCCCCACACGAGACGGCCGACGATCATAGCAGCGATCAGCGAAACATAGACGCTCCAAGGCTTTCTCGGCAGCAGCCGGTACAGAAGTCCGGCGACCGCGCCGTACGCCGCAAGCTCGAACGCCATGCTGAACGCATCCGGACCCATGGCAGGCATGCCGAACAGAGCGGAGCGCAGGATCGGGGCGATCGCGCCGACCGCAAGCCCCCACGGCCATCCGCACAGAAACCCGCAAAGAAGCACGGGTATGTGCATGGGCGAGAGACGTTTTCCGATCTCCGGGATCTGTCCCGTCAGGAACGGAAGCACCATGCATAGCGCAAGGCACAGCGCGGCAAAAATCATTCGTTTGAGGTTGTGATTCATGTGTTTCATGCTGTTTTCCGCCCCCGGATCGACCGCTTCGAGAACCGAACGGTCATCATACTGCAGTATAAAACGATTATATGGGCAAACCGCCGTTTTGTCAATTTCATCCGGCAAGAAAGAACCTTGCCGAACCGGGGAAAAACCGGTATAATGGACACGAACCAACCGGAAGGAGCATGCAATGAAAGCGTTTTTTGAATATTTCTTCGGCAAGGGCGACGAGGTGGAGTTCCGGAACTTCACGCTCGCGCATTTTCTGCCGATCCTTTTGATGATCGCGGTGATCGTGCTGATCTATGTCTTCCGCGACCGGATCAGAAACAGCAAACACGAAAAGAATCTGCGCCTTGCGCTGGCGCTCATCATGATCATCACCGAAATGTCCTATTTCTGGCGGCTTGTCGGCGTGCCGTCGCTCGGCGCGAACCCGCAGGATCATCTGCCGATCACGCTGTGCGGCTGGGGCGTCATCTTCGGAAGCTACATGCTGGTCACAAAGAACCAGACGCTGTTCGACATTCCGTACTTCTGGCTGTTCTCCGGCACGATCTTTGCGCTGATCACGCCGACAGTCATCACCTACACGGGACCGACGCGCTACCGGTATTATCAGTTCTGGCTGGAGCACACAACGGGCTATATCGCCGTGTTCTACATGATCTTCGTGCACGGCATGCGTCCGACGTGGAAGTCGTTCATCAAGGCATATATCGCCACGGTCGTTATGGCGGTGATCGCGTTTGTCGCGAACCTGCTCATCGGCGGCGATGCGAACTACCTCTATATGGCAAAGCCGGAGGCGACAAAGTCCATTCTGGACTTCCTGCCCGCAAACTATGCGCTGCGCGTGCTGTTCATGGCGGCGGCGGTCACGCTGCTGTTCTTCCTGTCCTATCTGCCGTGGCTGATCAAGGATCGGAAGGTGAAGAAGGCGCAGATCAAAGCGGCGTAAGGCGAAAGGAGAAGGGACATGCACGAGGAACGGGAGATCCTTTTGAAAACGGACTGCGGCACGCTGCGCGGCGCTGCAGATGCGCGCTGCGTGCGGTTTTTGGGCGTGCCGTTTGCAAAGGCGGAGCGGTTTGCGTACGCAAAGACGGTCGACGAATGGAACGGCGTGCTCGACGCGACGAAGCCGGGTCCCGCGTGCCCGCAAAACCGTGCTGTGCACGAGCATCTTGAAAATCCCATCCGCCGGTTCTATAAGCGCGAGTATCGTGAGGGGCTGGCGTTCACCTATGACGAGGACTGCTTAAACCTCAACATTTATGCGCCGCAGGACGCCGAAAACGCGCCGGTGATCCTGTATTTTTACGGCGGCGGCTTCGATTCCGGGATCAACTGGGAAAGCCCGTTCGACGGCGCAGCGCTCGCCGAGCGCGGGATCGTCACGGTGTTCGCAAACTACCGCGTGGGGATCCTCGGCTATCTTTGCCACGAAGAGCTGAAGGCGCGATTCGGATGCGAGGGAAATTTCGGGCTCGACGATCAGCTGCAGGCGATCCGCTGGGTCAAAGCGCATATCAAGGCGTTCGGCGGCGATCCGGACAATATCACATTGATGGGACAGAGCGCGGGCGCGATCTCGATCCAGTATCTGTGCCTGAATCCGGAAAACAAAGGCCTGTTCCGCCGCGCAATCATGCTGAGCGGCGCGGGGCTGTTTCCGAAGTTTTCGCTGCCGAAGCCGGCGGAGGAAGCGCGAAGCTACTGGCTGCAGTTTATGGAGACCGGCGGCTTTTCCGACTTCGACGCGCTGAAAAACGCCTCGACCGACGCGCTGTTCGATACGGTCGAACGGATGAAGGAGGTCCGCAAGGACGCGATCTATTACACCATGCCGGTGATCGACGGCGTGCTTTTGAAGGAGCCGGTGGACAAGCTCATCCGAACGCCTCTGCCGGTCGATTATCTCATCGGCTATACCAACAACGATATGTTCGCGCCGGTCATGGCGTGGATCGGCAACCGCTACGGACGGAAAAACGGCGCGTATATTTACTATTTCGATCTGAACGCTCCCGGCGACGGCAATCGCGCGTTCCATTCCTCGGACCTTCGCTATGTCTTCGGCACGCTGGAAACAAGCTGGCGTCCGTACGGCGAACGCGATCATGAGGCGTCCGGGCAGCTGCTCGGGTATCTTGCAAACTTTGCAGGGACCGGCGATCCGAATGGCGCGGGTCTGCCCTTGTGGAAGAAAGCGGGCGGCGGGCTTGGAACGCACGTCCTTCGCATCGCGCCGAAGGGCACAAGGATGGGGCGTGCGCACTACGGCACGATGCTCAAAAACATGCTGACAAAGGGGGATCCGAAGGTATGAAATTCGATCACCGGTTCCGTTTGAAAGAAGCCGGACCTTCGATGCGCGCATACGAAGCGGACGGCGTAACGGCGCGGCTCGATTTTTTCGAGCAGATTTTGCGCGTGGCGATCCTGCGTCCGGACACGCCGCCGCTGCCGACATGGAGCGTGTGTCCGAACGGAAATATGCCGCTTTGCGGGCGGGATAAGCTTTCCGTCGAAGGCTTTGTGCTTGCGGCGCCCGACGTTTCGGAAACGGAGGGGACCGTCTCCTTTGCGCTGTCCGGCGTGCGCTTCTCGATCGAAAAACGCAACTTCCGCATCACCGCCGAAACCGACCGGGGCGTGCTCTATCGCGATCGCAGCGGGCTTGCGTACAACTTCGCGGGCGAGCTCGGCAGGGGTTCCGTCCATTACACCGACCGTTTTCCGGATCAGCGCATCTTCGGGCTCGGCGACAAGTGCGGTCCCGTCAACAAGGCAAACCGCAGGTACGCGCTTGCCGCGACCGATTCCATGGGCTTTTCCGCGGCGTACAGCGACCCGCTCTATAAGCAGATCCCGTTCTATCTCTGTCAGCACGCGGCGGGCAGCTTCGGGCTGTATTACGATACCTACAGTAACGGCAGCGTCGATTTCGGCGTTGAACACGACAACTATTTCGAGCCGTTCAATTCCGTTCGCTTCGAGGAAGAGATCCTTGTCTTTTATCTGATCCTCGGCACGCCGTTAGAGATCGTCAAACGGTTCAATGCCCTGTGCGGCGGGATCGCAAAGACGCCGGAATGGGCGTTTTCCTACTGCGGCAGCACGATGGAGTACACCGACGCGCCGGACGCCGACGCACGGCTTCGGGGGTTTTTATCGCAGTGCGAAGAACACGGGATCCGTCCCGGCGGGTTTTATCTTTCCAGCGGCTATACCGAGCTTGACGGACAGCGGTGCGTTTTTCATTGGAACATCGACAAGATCCCGTCGCCGGAAGCGCTTGCGGACGCGTTCAAGGCAAAAGGCGTCCGTTTGATCCCGAACGTCAAGCCCGCGTTTTTAACGACGCATCCGCTGTATGAGACGATCGCGCAGAACGGCTGGTTTTTGCATGACGCGGACGGCGCGCCTGCACGGTTCCCGTTCTGGGGCGGCACGGCGAGCTATCTGGATTTCACGAACCCCGGCGCGTATGCGTTCTGGAAGGACTGCGTGAAAAAACAGCTGATCGGGAAGGGATATCAACATATCTGGAACGACAACAACGAATACGACGTGCAGGACGAGAGCGTGCTTGCGGACTGCTTCGGGCGTCCGGTCCCCGCATGCCGCATCCGGCCGTTGTTCTCATATCTGATGGCGCGGGCAAGCAGAGAGGCGTGCGAAGAGGCGGGTGTAACCGAGCCGTTCAACGTCTCGCGCTGCGCGATCGCCGGGATCCAGCGGGTCGCGTCGACCTGGACGGGCGACAACCTTACGAGCTTTTCCGAGCTGAGATGGAACCATAAGCAGATCATGACGACGGCGCTCTCCGGATTCAGCTTCTTCGGACCGGATATCGGCGGCTTTGCGGGACCGAAGCCCGGCGAAGAGCTCTTTTTGCGCTGGCTCCAGTACGGCGTATTTCTGCCGCGCTTCACCCTGCATTCGTGGAAGCCGGGCGAACCGTCCACCATGCCGTGGCTGTATCCTAAGCGGATGGACGCGGTAAGACGCCTGTTCGATCTCAGAGAGCGTCTCGTGCCGGTCCTGTACGCCGAAGCCGAGCGCAGCCGCAAAGAAAATCTTCCGCTGCTGCGTCCGGTGTTCCTGTACGATCCCGCTTACGATCCCGAAAGCGACTGCTTCCTGGTCGGCGAGCGGTTCTTTGTCTGTCCGGTGTTCGACGAAGGCGCGCGATCCGTGACCGTCACCCTGCCGCGCTTCGGAAGCTGGCGTCTGCGCGGAGAAGGGGATCCGATCCCCGGCGGCAAGACCTTGACCGTGCCGTGCGGGATGACCGATCTTCCGGTGTGGTTTGAAAAAGAAGCATAAGAAAACGCCCGATCGGTTCTCCGGTCGGGCGCAATGC
This sequence comes from Bacillota bacterium, assembly GCA_016286445.1. Lineage (GTDB taxonomy): Bacteria > Bacillota > Clostridia > Christensenellales > CAG-138 > UBA3792. The sequence continues at coordinate 39,436 of JAEESS010000012.1, read as the reverse complement.
TTTCCAGCTCAGATATCAATGATGTTCTGCTCGTAGGATTCTTTGAGGTTCCGATCCTTTTGCTCCTGCAGCTCCGAAACGCGGCGCTTACTGAGCGGGTAAACGACGAACAGCAACACCGCCATGATCCCGAACAGCACGGCGGGGATCAGCGTCGCGAGGTCGTACATGACCTTGAGGTTCTCCGGCGTCTGTACCGCGCCTTTTTCATAGCGGTAGTGCATGCCCAGAAGCGCGCCGTTGACGCAGATCGCGGAGAGCACCTGTCCGAGCTTGCGGAAGAAATTGAATACCGAATACGCGGTGCCGGTGTCGCGGGAGCCGGTCTTGACCTCGATGTCGTCGGTCGAATCGGTCACCATCGCCCACAGCTGCATCACGAGCGTCGTGAGCCCGCAGCCGCTTACAAAGTTCAGCGCAAGGAAGATCCACATGAGCTTTCCGGGTTCCATCCCGCGCAGGAAGAACAGGATGAGATTGGAAGCCGCGGCGAGCGTAAGACCGACGGCGGTGACCTCCTTTTTGCCGATCTTTCTTGCCATCTTCGGCAGGAAGAACATAAAGATCAGCATCGGCGAATAGGTGCACGCCTGCGTCGCGAGGTTCATCCAGTTCGCGTGGAAGTAATCGTCAAAGAGGTAGGTATAGAAGCTCTGCGTGAACATCTGTCCGGAAAGCAGCAGCATGGAAACGAGGCTGATCGCCACAAACGCGCGGTTTTTGAACAGCAGCGCGATCGCCTTTTTCGTCGCGCCCGGCTCCTTCGGCTGCGGCTTTGTCTTGACGCGCTCGCGGTTCATCGTGTAGGCAAGGATCAAAAGCGCCGCGGACACGACCGCCATAACGACCACGCCAATGATGACGGGCTTGTACTGCATGTCGGTGATCGCCTTGCCGTTTTCGCCGATCACGATCACGCCGGACGCGTCGGTGCGCTTTGCGTAGGCAAAGCTCGCGATCAGAAGCACGGGGATCGAGCCGATCGCCGCGCCGATCGATCGGAACACCGAGAGCTTGTTGCGCTCCTTGTCGTCGGTCGTGACGACGGACGCCAGCGAGCCGTACGGGATCTGCAGCATCGTGTACGCCATGCCGAACAGGACGTAGGTCACGGTCGCGAAGATGCAGGTAAAGAGCATGCTCTGCGGTTCGCCCATGCCGGGCAGCTTCACGAACATCAGCACGCCGCAGACCGCCAGCGGGATCGCCGCGTACAGCACCCAAGGACGGTAGCGTCCGGATGCTTTGGGCTTGCTGGTGTCGGCGATGCGGCCCATGATCGGATCATTGATCGCGTCCCAGATGCGCGCGCCGATGAACATCAGCATGATAAAAAGCGGACTCAGATGCAGAATGTCGGTATAGTATTTCTGCAGCAGTGTCGTAACAAGGCTGAAAATGAGACACCCCGCCGTGTCGATCAGTCCGTACCCCAGATAATCCTTGAACTTCAGCCCGCTGGTGCGGGCGATATACTCTCTCTGTTCCATGTGTCCCTCCCGAAGGCGTCGTTTGCCGGTTTCAGTATAGCATCGCCGCGCCGGAAATGCAACGCCTGCGGCGCGTGGAAACGGACCGGAATAATAATGCGGATCAGCGCCGGACGACGTGCCGAAAAAACGAAAAACGTCTATTGACAGATCGAAGATCATTATGCAATACTATTAAAAGAAAACCGAAATCAAAAGAAGGAGACTGTTATGAAGCGCTTGATCAGACCGATTGCGGCGATCCTGCTTGCAGCATTCGTTGTTACGCTGCTGTCCGGGTGCACGTTGATCCCGGATCTGAAAAGCTGCCAGAGTTTGATTCCGTCGGGGGACTCCATCCCCACGGTCAAGGAAGACGAAACGCCGGTACAGGAGACGCAGGGTATCCATGGAAAGGCGGACGAGCCCGTAGAACCCGCGTGGCCGGTTGAGCCGAAGGAGCCGATCGAGCCGGTAGAACCGGAGGAGCCCGAAGAACCGGAAGAACCCGAGGAGCCCGAAGAACCCGAAGAACCCGAAGAACCGGAGGAGCCCGAGGAGGAGCCGCTTCCGTCGACTTTCCTATTCGGCGGTGTGGAGGTCATGGCGGGACAGACCGCGCTGGACGTAAGGGGCGCAAAGAACGCCATCATCCGCATCACGCCGGAAGAAATGGATCTGTTGGTACGGCTGTGCCCGAACCTGACCGATCTCACACTGTGCTACTGCTGCATGGGTGATTACAGCCGGATCGGAGAGCTGACGAAGCTGAAGCATCTTACGATCTCATCGACGACGCACGAAAAGGATCCGGGGATCCCGCTCGTCAACATCGACTGGGTCGCGTCGCTGAAGAACCTTCGCACGCTTTCGCTGACGTATAACAAGATCAGAGACATCGAAGCGGTGTCTAAACTGACCGGGCTGAGATCGCTGAACCTCGCGTGGAACGATCTGACCGACAGAGAACTCCGCTGGCTCACCGGACTGAAACTTGAAGAACTGTTTCTGTACTGCAACACCTCGCTTCGCGACGCATCGGTGCTTTCAAAGATCACCTCGCTTGAGATACTGCATCTCGGCGGAAACAGAAAGCTCAAGGGGATCGAATCGCTTTCCTCGCTTCCGAATCTGAAGGTCCTCGACGTCAGCTACTGCCCGATCGACAATTATATCTGGGTCGGTGATTTCAAACGGCTGGAGACGCTCCGGATCTGCAACACGGAGTATATCGATTTCTACGACTATTACGACATTGCCAACTGTAAGACGCTGCGCGAGATCGTTATTTCCAAGCAAGACAAGGACATCGAGAACGCAGTCGAGGCCATGATTTGGGAAATCCGTCCGGATATCAAGCTCCTTTACTGGGAAGACATCCAATAACCGTATACCCAAAAGACAAAACGGACCTGCCGTACAGGTCCGTTTTTTGCTGCGCTTAAAACCGCAGGAGATTGACGCCGGTCTCCGGGTCCGGGCTGCGGTCGACCGCGCCGGAAAGGATGCGGATCACCATCTCGCAGGTCACGGAGACCTTCGCGCGGTTCAGATGCCCGCCGAACACCTCGCAGGCTTTGTTGCCCGCGCTCATGTGAAGATGCTGATAGAACGCGCCGTCCTTTTCGGTGATCGTGCCCGTCAGAGAAACGATCTCGTGCGGACCGGTGAAGGTTTTTGAATCGTACTTCTTTGCCGCGGTATCGTATACGCCGACGGTAAAATCGTCCGTCGCGCCGAGCGCTTCGACGCTCGCAAGCCGGATGTGTTCCGTTTCCGCGACCTTCTTCACCGTTTCGATGATCTCCTCGCCGCGATCGATCCGAAGCAGGATCGTGTCGTTGAATCTTCTGTAATCCATGTTTTTCTCCTGTTCCTTATGCGCCGCAAGGCGCAATTCATGTGCTTTGCACAATTCGCGTTCCGACGGCATGAATGGCGCTTCGCGTCATACTCACCAGATGAAATTCGACTTCAGCATCTCGCCGTTGTCGACAAGGACGTCCTCGCCGGTGATCGAGCGGTTATCGACCGTCAGCGTGTACGCCAAAGCCGCGATCTCGTCCGGATCCGCCCATTTTTTGAGCAGCGTTTCGGCTTTGACCGCTGTATACAGCGCTTCACTTTCGAGGATATGCGCGTTCGCAGGCGTGATCACGCCGCCGGGGGAGATGCTGTTTACCGTGATCCCGCGCCTGCCGAGCGCATTCGCAAGGTATTTCATGTAGCCCACGATCCCGGCTTTGCTTGCGACGTAGTACGGAAACTCCGCGCCGTTCCGCGCCGACGCCGACGCGATGAACAGAATGGATTTGAGCGCGGACGAATCCAAAAACCGCTCGGTAAAGCGGATCGTGCCGGTAAGGTTCACACCGATCGCATCGGCTTCTTCGAGCGTGCCGGCGTTGTTGATGAGGATCTCCGGCGCGGGGACGTCGAGCGGACGCTCGTCGCGGATGTCGCGCTCAAAATGCGTATAGTACGGATGTTCGATCGCGGCGGGGCAGACGTCCACGCCGAAGACCGTGTGACCTTCTTCGAGAAACCGCGCGGCGATCGCTTTGCCGATGCCGCGGGACGTGCCGGTGACGAGTACGTTCATGCCGCCGCTCCTTCCGGGACCGGGACCCGGAGATCCGTGATCCGCTTTGCGATGCGGTAGCCGAACGGCGAGAACACGACCTCAAAGAGCAGCTCGCACACGGCGCCGGTGAGCGCGCAGGTAAAGCACTGCAGCGTGGTCCAGCCGAAAAAGATCCGGCTCACGAGCAGCGCAAAGACGAGGTTGTCGACGAACTGTCCGACAAACGTGGACACATACGAGCGCAGCGCGAACCGGCCGAAGCCCTCTCTCTTTTTGAGCAGTTTGCCGATGCCGTAGTTTAAGAAATTGTTGACGAACGAGGACGAGATGAACGCGACCGAGCTGCCGAGAATGATGAACCACGTGCCGGAAAACGTGTTGTCGAGCGCGGTGTTGATCACGGCTTCGCTGCCTTCGACGAAGCTTTCGCCCCACACGCCGGGGATGCGGCTTGCGAGAAAGAAGATCCCCGCCATAAAGAGGTTCAGCAAAAGCGCAAAGACCGAAAACAGCGTCGCGGCGCGCGGACCGTAGCAGTGCGTGAGGATATCCATGGTGAGGAACGTCAGCCAGGAGAGGACGATGCCGCAGTCGAGCGCAAGCCAGTCGAGCCCTGTATGGATACTCTTGTTGGCGAGCAGGTTCATGCCGACAATGGAAAGAACGGTCAGCGTCAGGAGAAGCGGGGGAACGGTTTTCAGCATTTCGCGAAATTCGGAAACGGTTTTTTTCATGGGAAAGAATGCTCCTTGTTTTTTTACGGTGGTTACCAAGAGACACCGGTATTGTCCGCACGGGACAGAGAGCATGATATCACATCCTAAGAAAAATAGCAAGGCTCCTTTTTCCGAAAACAGCATATAAAAAGCCGGAGGACATGCCGCATCCGGCTTTCGGTCTTTTGGAAACGGACCGGGAAATTTTCCCCGATCCGTTTCCTGTTTGAATTACCGTTTGAACAGCTTATAACTGCTGTTTACCGGATAGACCTGCACCTGCTGCGTCGCCGTCATCACATGGTCTTCCGAATCAAGGTATGAAAACGTATATGTATCATACTTCGCGATGTATTTATAGAGCTCGTTCAGCGTGACAACATTGTCCTTGTTCGTGTCCGCAGGCATGGAACCGGAGTCTCCGATGCCCTCGATCAGCCAGTCTGTGAAATAGTTGCCCGCCGGCTCCCATTCGTGTCCCCAGCTGTCCTGATGATGCTTTGCCGCGGCAAGCACATAATATCTGCTCTTTCGCAGCTCACCCGTATTGGCAACGTCCGACTTCTGATCCGCTTCGGCAAACGCCTGCACCGCCTGTATCGCGAACAGCTCAGGATCGAAGTCCTGCGCTTTTGCACCGTTCGCATAGATCGCGGAGCCTGCGCCGCAGGATTCGATGATCACGATGACGTCGCCCTTGACGTATTTCGACAGCATGGCGGCAAGCTGTCCGAACGATATCCACTGCGTGCAGTTGGAGCCGTCCGTCAGGACGAGCTGACCCTCGTCGCTGCTGTCTCCGTGCGTTGCAATGAAGAACAGGGAGACATCCTGATCGGTCGTTCCGGAGAACGTGTTCTTGATCGCGTTTTCCAAACCGCTCTTGCCGAGATTCGTCTTTTTCGTGACCGTATACGCGCTTCCGTTCGATCCCTTGACTGACTTCAGCATCGACGCCATATGCTCGACGTCGCCTCCGTTGCGTTTTGCGGTCTCATATGAACCGTCGCCCCAGTTGAAGTTCACCTCGCCGACCAGCAGCGCTCTGTAGCTCTTCGGTGTGACCGTTCCCGCGCTGCCGGGCTTGATGGACAGCGCATTGGACCATTGACCGAAATACTTCGTACCTTCAAAGACGTGATAGGAGCGTACGCAGAAGTAATACGTCGTGCCGTTCGTGAGCCCGGTGATCACCTTCGACGCCGTCTTTGCGTCGCTGATCCAGACGGATTTGACGTTCTTTGAGAACGCCGCATTGGTGGCGTACTTGATCTGATAGCCCGTAAAGACCTTCGACGCATCCCAGTACGCCGTGACCCTGCCGCTGCCGGCTTCGAGCTTTGAAAGCGTTCGCGTCGTGATGCGCACGGTGGTCTTCAAGGGACCCACCATGCCGAGGTTGTAATTGTCGCCGACGTTTCCGCCGATCGTCGCGCCGGAAACCGGATCGGTACGCTGTGCAAAGTACGCCTTCACGCCGTACTGATAGCGTGTGCCCGCATATACGCTGGTGTCCGTATACGAAAGCGCGGTCGTATTGTTCCAGCGCAAGAAGTCCGTCCAGCCGTTTGTCGTAGTGCTCCACGCGCGGCGGTAAACGACATAGCCTGCTGCGCCGGTGACGGGCTCCCACTTGATCCGAATGCCGTCCTGAACGTTTTCGACCGTCGTTGCAGACGTCGGAGGCAGATAGATTTTGAACCAGCCCTGCGCCTTGCCGGCATACAGATCGTTGAATGTTACGATCACATAGCCGGTGCCGGCGTTGACGTTCTCGCGGTACTCATAGGTGTAATGGCTCGGATTGACGACGGCTCCGTTCTTGTCCTTCACCGTAAAGCGCGGCGTGAACGCAGCGCCGTGATAGACGACATAGGGCGTTGCGCCTTTGAACTGCACATCGCTTGGATTCCATTCGATCGTGCCGTCAAACGCGGGCAGCGAGGACCCTGTCAGGTTTTTAATGTTGACATTGAAGGTCCCTGTCGTGTTACAATCCCAGAAGCATGCGCCGACGAAGTACGTTTCGTTGGCTTCCATATCATACTCGAACATAAAGTTTTCGTCGGAGCCTGAGACGTCATCGTGATACAGGAGCGGTCTTAACTCACTGTCAAAGAGCACGCCGTAGATATCGCTGTTCCCGGTGGAACGGATCCGATACGTTCCGGACTCGGTCGGTGTAAAGCCGACGATCGGCAGACTGCCCGCCCATTCCACGTTGTAGGTATTGTCACCGACCTTCAGGTCCCATTCGTCATATTCTTCCCACGGATAGCTGATGATGACGGGGATACTGCCCGTCAGGGTAGGATCGTAGAACGACGCGCCGATATTGATGACGTCGCCCTCTTTCATATTGGAGATTTGCATCAAGAAGCAGCTTTGTGTCCCGCTGTCGTCGTCGCACATATAGACCTTCATAGAGTCGTCTGCGATTTTTCCGATCGTGTCGCTAAGCGTGCCGCTAAACGGCTGCGCGGAAAAAATCCAGTAATAACCGCCAAACGGCACCGTGAAGGAACGGTACACGGTTTCGCCGGCGGTATTGACGCTGAGCCAGTTGATACCGAGATGAAGCGGTTCGGTCTGCACGTCCTGCCGCTCGATTATGACCGGAATGCTGCCGTTCTGCGTTTCGGTATCGTAATAGCGTACGCCGATCCGATAGGCCGATCCCGCACTCAGATCAACCGTCAGTTCAAACTGATTGTTATATCCGCCGTCGTCGTTGTACTGAAAAACGACATCGTCTTCATATGCGATCCAGGCGAACGTATCATCGTCGGACAGGGAATAGATATGGTATGTTCCCGAAACACTCGGCGTAAAGGTCCTGTAAACCGTGTCACCCGCCGTGAGGATATCGAACCAGCTGCGTCCCTCACGGCACAGATCTGCCGTTACGAAACGTTCTGCCATAATGTAAGCGGTGCCGGTAGTATCGCTGCTAAAAAACTTAAAGCCGATGTAATACAGCCGACCTTCGGTCAGATCGTATGTGATGCAGAAGTTGTCAACGTATCCGGCGTCGTCATCGGAGGTGAGAAGCTCTCCGTAGTCGTTGCGCAGATATCCCACCGTATCGTCGTCTCCAAACGTAAAGAACCGATAGGTACCGGACACCGGCGCCGTGAACCGCTGATAGACGACGTCTCCGCCCGTACTGACCGTAAAGCTGTTCCAGCCGAGCTTCATATCGGTATTCTCATATACGTCGCTCTTGGGCGACATTTCGAGAGGAACGGGATCCTTCTTTTCGGAATCGGTCACAACACAATCCGGTTCCTCCGGTTTTTCCTCCGCCGGCTTTGCATCAAGCGCCGAGCTTGTTCCGGGATCCGCTTCCTTTTCGGGAAAAGCCGCGCCCGGTCTCTCGGCGGGGCGCATCTGTATCTTGTCGCCCGGCACGCTTTCCGCGTCGGAAATCGGCTCGACGCCGTCGGCGCTTTGTGCCGCTGAATCTTTGTTGGGTACGCGATCGTCCGCCGAAGCGGTCGCGGGTGCCAGCGCCAGAACCATTGCAAGGCAAAGGATCAGCGCAAGGATCTTCCTCCATCTGTTCTGCAAGGATACTCCCCTTTCTGTAATCGCCGCAAACCGGAACCGTGCCGCGCAAGCCGCCGATGCCTGTTTGTTCCGGCGTTTATATACATGATTATGTTATTATCATCCGCACCCTGCCGTGTCAACAAAAGATTGCCGGTCTGCGAGCGCCATGCGGCGTCAAAAAAACCGGTTTTCGGAAATGAAAACCGGTCAGCTGTTTATTCGCTTAGGAGCCATTCCGTCTGTGGATCGGAGAGAAAGGCATGGACGGCGGTGTGGAACGCGTCCGAATGCGCCGAAACGCGACCGACGCCTTGGATCAGCGGGTCGATGTACCGCTTCTTTGCCGGGATTTTTCGCCACAGTCCTTTGCCCGTCGGCGTGTCTGCGCGGCGAACGGAGCGATATGCGCGATACCGGTGCCACGCCGCGGCGGTTTGTTCGGTTCGCAGAAGCTTGGCAATCACTTCGGGCTCGGTCGTGCGGAGATCCGCTTCCGAAAGCACGCCGCATGCGATCGCGTCCCGCAAAAGCTCGGAGAGCATCTGCATTGCGCAGCGGTCCTCGTCGGAGACGTAGATCTTCGAGCACGCAAGCGATGCGAACGCAAAGTCCTCCGCTGTTTGTGCGTCGGAAAACACAAGCTCCGGCACGCCGTCCTCGTTTGCGCCGACGGACAGATCCGCATAAAAGGCTTTGACTTCGCCTAATGTTCGAATGCGGTAGTTCAGAAGATTGCCGAGCGTGTATTCGAGCCGGTCCGCGGAAAGGCGCGGTGAATCGTTGTCCGCGATCGGGTAGATATGATAATCGCAGACGTCGTCGGTCACGAGCCCGTGCGCGGAAAGGACGCGCTGCAGCGCTTCGTCGTCCCCGATGACCGCGCGCGTGCCGTCCTCGGTCGATTCCTGAACAAGATAATCGCCGTGCAGAAAGTCCACGACGTGCGCAAACACGGGCGTGGCGACGTCGTGCAAAAGTCCCGCGGCCGATTGCTTTTCATCATGCGTGAAATGCCAGACGATCAGCGCCGCGCCGAGGCTGTGATCGAACCGCGAATACGGCTGCAAGCCCGCAAAGCGCGGAAATGCCGTATATTCGCAGCCGCAGTTCATGCCGACGGTTTTCAGCCGCTGCATACACGGCGTTTCTGCGCATGCGCGGATGATCGCGGGAATATCGTTGTGATAGATCTTGTAATGTTCCATATATTTATTGTACCAGCTCTTCCCTGCAATGTCAAAGACCCGCGGGAGCTTCCGCGGGTCCGGTGCGCCTGCATCATCGCCTTGCCGCGTCATGCGCCGGCTTCTGCTTTTGCCTCCTGCGCCTTCCGTGCTTCCGGATCATAGGTCCAGACGGTAAAGGATTGGGGACTCGACGCAATTCTCAAGCCGCGGATTCGTTTGACAAGCTCATGGTATTCCATGCGCCAGCCGGGACGTTTCTTCATCCATCGCACGCTGCCCTGATCATACCACGAAACGAGCGTGATCGGATGCGTCAGCGTTTCCTCCAGTTTTTGTACGAACAACTCGTATGTTACCGGCAGGAAAGATCGCGCAAGAGTCAGAACCGTGTAGTCATTGCAGTTCAATTCAAACGCGTCGCCGATGAGGATCTGTACCTGCGGATACCGTTCCGACCAGTTCTTTGCGATCTCTGCGACCTTAGGATTGTACTCTATTCCGTAAAGCCTGCCCGGACACTTTTCCTTGAGAAGAAACGCGAGCACGCGGCCCTTCCCGCATCCGACGTCCAGGACCGTATCCGAAGGCTTCAGCTCGATATGTGAAAAGATACGTTTTAAGAAGGCATAGTGGGTAGGGGAGGAAGACGTGCCGCCGATCCCCTTCCGATCATCCCGAAACATGCTCGGGACCGGTTTGACGAGACTCTGACCGCAAATACGGCGATCGATGAAACCGTCTGTAAAACGCAGAAGTCTGCTTGAGATTGCCCGATCGACTCTTTTGAGAACCTGATTCATCCGGCGTACCGGTTTCACAGCGCTTTCCGAGGATCCATCCGGTTTTGGAAAAGACGTATGCTCGGTGCCGGCAGGCTTTTGTGCCATCTGCTTACTCCTTTTCCGCAAGGGATCCGATCAGATCGACTGCGGCTCGCACGCAGTCGTCGCAGGAACAAAGCACCGTTCCCGTATCCCTGCCCTTCAGGTCCTTGCACAGCGACGCGCCGCATCGTTCCGTAAACGCGCGGTGCAGCGCTCTTGCGTCACGCATGACGGGCTGACCGTCTTTGACGATCCCGAGCAGCATGCCCGCGCCGACCAACGCGCCGCAGGTTGCTTCCATGCCGCCCATGCCGGCGCCAAACGCCGCGCCGAGTGCATAGAGCTGTTCCTCCGTATACGGCGTCAGATCCTGAAACGCGCACAGCACCGCCTGACAGCAGTTATACCCGCCGTGCTTCCGTTCGATCGCTTCCTGTCTCCTCTCCGTCGTTTCCATCGTCTTCTCCTTTTTTCTTTGATTATATCGCACTTTCCGTTTGCGCTTCAATCGTTTTGAACAAAAAAGCCGCCGTACAGGCGGCGGTATGACAGGTGCGGACCCGCGTCAGTCGCAGGGTTCCTGCGCCTTCCGCTCGGCCGGATCGTAGGTCCAGACGGTGAAGGGCTGCGGGCAATTTCTCAGATACAGTCCGTGGATGCGGTTTGTAAATTCGTGATGCACGATATGCCAGCCCGGACGGACCTTGATAAAGTCTCTGACACGCGGATCCTCATGCCAGGAAAGCATCGCGATCGGATGCGTCAGCTTTTCCTCCAGCTTCTCCACAAATTCGCAGTACGTGTGCCAGAAGAACGGACGCGAAAGCGTCAGGACCGTATACTGATCGAAATCCGCCAGAAATGCGTCGCCGACCGTGACGCGGATCTGCGGATACTTCGCCGTCCATTCCTGCGCGACCTTCGCGACGTCCGGGTTGTGCTCGATCCCGTCGATCCTACAGGGATATTTTTCTTTGATAAAGAAGGCAAAGACCCTGCCTTTTCCGCAGCCAATGTCCAGGACCTTGTCCGTTTCATCCAAACGGATGTAGGAAAAGATGCGTTTCAGATAGACGTAGTGAGACGACTCCGTCCCGGTCCCGCCGATCTGGTTCTTTTCATCTCCGCACATGTCCAGGACGATCTTGCCGAGGCTCCGCCCGCAAATCCGGCGATCTATGATCCAATCCTGTATGCGCAAAACGCGTCTGCTGAATGCAACATACGCCTTTCTGAGCTTTCTTTTGGCAAACCGGAATCCTTTTTTGATCAATGCAGTCAGCTTACTCATCCAAAGCACCGATCCCGCGCAGCTTTTCAAGGATCATCTCCACGTCGGCTTCGATCCGCTCTTTCGGCGCGTCATATTTTTTGCACATCGCATCGACGATCTGTTCCTTGGTCGTTTCGGTTTTCAGGCAGTCCACGATGAACGCGGCGGTCTTATTGCTGCGAACAATGCCGGTAAAAGTGGTTTCTCCGACAGCGACCATAAACTGCGTGCCGTCAATGTCCTGTGTAATAAAACTGTCCTTGAGCTTCATGCCAAACCCTCTTTTCCTTTCATTTCGTTATCGATCATTTTTCTCAATGCGTCCAACGTCAGAAGTGTATAGCCTTCCCGACACAGAAGTCCGAATTTGGGACAGGTCGGAAACGGCATGCAGATCGGGAGAAACTTGCAATCCTCACATTTCCCCGGAACCGGCCGAATCCGCGCAAACGCTTTGCGAGCGTCTGGGTCTTTTATGCCGTCGCGGACCGTTCCGATCACGGAACCCTCCGCAAGTTCTTCGCAGCAATGCAGCTTTCCGTCCGGGGCGATCACGATCCCGTTTGCATCCGATAAGCAATGAAAAGCGGAAAGCGCAAAACCGATCCGTTCAAATGAAACGGAAAATCCCGCCGCTTCGATCCTGTTCTCCATTGCAAGAATATCGGACCAAAGCTTCATGCTGTTTTTTTTCTGCAGTTCCTGATACACCGGCGAGAGATATACGCTGACATTCTTTTTATTCCCGATCCCCGCGGAAAGATCCTCCAAAAAACGCGGTACGCCCGGAAGATTGTTTTCGTCCACATTACAGCGAACCATTACCTGGATATCCGCATCCGACATACGCTGAATCGCGTCAATCACAATATGGTAGTCGTCGCGATACGTGAGATACCGTTTGCGGGCAATATAATCCCGTTCCGCGCCGTCCATCGAGATCTGAATCGACTGAACACGCCAAAGATCGACCATTTTCCCGATCGTTGCCGGTGTGATCAGACTGCCGTTGCTGATCATCAGGCTCTTAAATTCGACGCCTGCTTCCTTTACGCCGCTTGTAATCCGATCGATCACGTCCTCGCGTAAAAGCGGCTCTCCGCCGAACCAGCTCAACGTAATCTCTTTTCCGCCGCAGTCGTTCAGGATAAAACGCAGCGCATCCTCGACCGTTTCATGCGTCATGCCGATCTGCTGCATACCCTCCTGAAAGCAATATACGCAGCGCGCATTGCAGCCGAGCGTCGGCAGGATCGTATATCCCTTTTTCAGATTCTTTTGCTCATATGCCTTCAAAAAAGAAATAATGGATCGATAGTATACAAGCTCATCCGTTCCTTTCGGCACCAGAAAACGTCCCTTGATCAACTCATCAAAATCTCCGTTCGCCGTCGCGGAAGCCGGGAGCTCCGCTTCCACACATTGCTTGGTCATCGTGTTGAATACATAAGACTTTCCGCGATGGATAAACGGCAGAGAAAACTGTGACGGAACGTAAAAAATCCCAGACCGCGGTGTCTGTGCCGGAAATATCTTTCCGAACATCTCATCCGGTCTGTGTAATTCTTTCATAATTATCCTGTTTTAGAACATTCTTCGCGGATCGGCGAAAGCCGCAAAATAGCTTCGCCGATCCATTTCAAGGTTTAGCAAGCGTTCTGGTTTCCGGAAGCGCCATGACCACTGTCAGGCAAGCCGGGAATACCGAACGTCACGATGCTGCCTTCCAGCTCAACGATCTCCATCGAAGGGGCTTCGTACTTTTCCATAGTCGAGATTCCTTTCTGTAGCTTCTATCCTTTATATGTGTAATCCGGTTTTACCGGAGTTCACCGTATTTCATGCCGCGCAGGGCAATTTCCGCCGCTTCCGGTTCCGTGTTGCAGCGGAGCTTATAAAACGGAATCCTGTCGAGGACCGTTTTGATCTGCCCCATCATACGCGCCCACCATGCCTTGTCCGGCAGACGAAACGTTCCTTTCATCACGACCGCAAACGCCGTTTCCTTCGGCAGCGGTTCGATGTGGTTTTCGGCGTCCCGTCGAAGATACGCGATCGCCTTGATCGGCGCAGAACCGTTGCAGCTCAAGTGATGCTTGCCGTCCCAAGGCGTTCCGTATGCGCGCACGCAGTCATCGAAGATCCGAAGATACGGCATGTCGTCGTTGATCATCCAGACGCGGTCGCCAAACCGTTCGCGCCAAAGCCGTGTGTGTGTGCTCTTGCCGGTTCCGCTCGGCGCGGTGAAGACGTACGCTTCGCCGTCAAGACAAATCGCTGATCCGTGGAGCTGGAACACGCCGTAGGGACTGAGCTTTTGATCGAGCATCCAGTGGAAGGTTTCTTCCTCGATGTACGTCTCTTTATCGGATCTTCCGTAGGTCGCAAACGGATCCGTCTGCTTGTCCCATTGCTCCGTGAGCAGCTTCCGGACCCAATCGCACTCGCCGTCCGTCAGGTCGATCGTGAATGCCGGCGCCTTGTCCGACCGATAGTCCTTCAACAGCGCTTCCGTCTCGGGGTAAAGGCAGCGCACCTCGAACGGTACATCCGCCAGTTCCGCCGTGAAGTGGATCGGGGCATTTTCCATCCGGTCGTTCCTTTCCGTACGTTCCGGAACGCATCCGGCGCCGTCACACATCTGTGAATCCTGTTTGCATATGACCGCATTCTCAGCTATAATTTTTTATATTATAACGCCTTTGTCAGTTTCAATCAACCCCTTTTGCCTAAAAAAACACACGAATTTGTGAATTTTTCTTTTCGGAATGCGCCGGACGGGGCGGCAAACCGCTTGACAGTGCGGCGCGTTTCGTATATAATGCCTTTCAATCATCGGGCGGTGCAGACATCGCCGGACGAACAGCTTACGGTCCGATCGGATACGTTCCTGTCGGGCTTTCATTTTAGGAGGAGAATCATGCAGATCTATGAGGAATTGAAGGCGCGCGGACTGATCGCGCAGGTTACGGATGAGAATGAGATCCGCGATCTGATCAACAACGGCGGCGCGAAGTTCTACATCGGCTTCGACTGCACCGCGGACAGTCTGACGGCGGGGCATTTCATGGCGCTGACGCTGATGAAGCGTCTGCAGATGGCGGGCAACAAGCCGGTCGCGTTGATCGGCGGCGGTACGACCATGATCGGCGACCCCTCGGGCAGAACCGACATGCGCAAGATGCTGACCAAGGAAGACATCGACCACAACGCGGAATGCTTCAAGCGGCAGATGGAGCGCTTTATCGAGTTCGGCGAGGGCAAGGCGGAGATGGTCAACAACGCCGACTGGCTCTTAAAGCTCAACTATGTGGACATGCTGCGCGAGGTCGGCACCTGCTTCTCGGTCAACAACATGCTCCGCGCGGAGTGCTATAAGCAGCGCATGGAAAAGGGTCTTAGCTTCCTCGAGTTCAACTACATGATCATGCAGAGCTACGACTTCTATTATCTCTTTATGAACCACGGCTGCAACATGCAGTTCGGCGGCGACGATCAGTGGTCGAACATGCTCGGCGGCACGGAGCTGATCCGCCGTAAGCTCGGCAAGGACGCGTACGCGATGACGATCACGCTTTTAACCGACTCGCAGGGCAAGAAGATGGGTAAGACCGCCGGCAACGCCGTCTGGCTCGATCCGAACAAGACCACGCCGTTCGAGTTCTATCAGTACTGGCGCAACGTCGGCGACGCGGACGTCATGAAGTGCATCCGCATGCTGACATTCATCCCGATCGAACAGATCGACGAGATGGATCGCTGGGACGAAAGCCGCATCAACGAAAAGAAGGAGATCCTTGCGTTCGAGCTCACGAAGCTCGTGCACGGCGAGGAGGAAGCGAATAAAGCGCAGACCGCGGCGCGCGCGCTTTTTAGCGGCGCAGGCGAAGACGCGAACATGCCTTCGTTCAACGTCCCCGCAGACGCGCTCGTCGACGGAAAGATCAACATCGTCGATATGCTGTTTCTGGGCGGGATCGAAAAGTCCAAGAGCAAGGTAAGAAAGCTCATCGAGCAGGGTTCGATCTCCCTTGACGGCGAACGCGTGGACGACACCTGGATGAACGTCACAGAAGAACAACTCAAGGCGGGCGTGAAGATCAAAAGGGGCAAAAAGATCTATGTGAAATTCACGCTGTAAGACGGCAGAACAGAGCCGCTCTTGCAAAATGAACAGAAAACAGGCTGACGAAACGCCAGCCTGTTTTTATGTCCCGTGTTCAGAGGCTCTCCTTCAGAATCCGCACGACCTCATCGCGGGTCAGCGTATGGTATCCCACGCCGTCCATCAGGATCGTCGCGTCGGCAATGCCCTCGATCATGTCCTCCGTTGCGCCGAGATCGCGCATCGAAACGGCGACGCCGATCTCCTGCATCCAGGCGTGCATGGCGGAAAGCCCCGCTTCGGCGATCTGTTTGTTCGTCTTGCCTGCGGGATCGATATGCCAGACCTCCTTTGCAAAGCGCACGAATTTCAGAAGCCCGTACGGCATCACGAGCCGGTAATACGGCAGGGAGACCGCGGCGAGCGTCAGCCCGTGCGTCGCGTCGGTGTACGCGCCGAGCGCCTGCCCAAGCATATGCACCATCCAGTCCTCGGTCTTGCCGCAGCCGACCAGGTTGTTCAGCGCCCACGTCGCCGCCCACATGATGTTCGACCGCGCCTCATAGTTTTCGGGATCGCGAACGATGATCCGCGAGGCGTTTACGACCGAGCGCATCAGCGCCTCCGAAAGCGCGTCGCTCACGTTGTCGTCCGTACCGGAAAAATACTGCTCCGAAATGTGGCTGAAGATGTCATAGATCCCGGAAACGGTCTGCCGCATCGGCAGCGTGTAGGTGAATTTCGGGTTCAGGATCGAGAATTTCGGATTGACGCGCTCGTCAAAGACCTTGCCGATCTTCATCTTCTGCGCCGGGTTCGTGATGACCGAGCCGCCGTTCATCTCGGAGCCGGTGCCGGCCATCGTCAGCACACAGCCGACCGGCACGATCTCGCAGGTCGGGTCCTCGTACCGCGCAAAATACTTCTCCCAAGGGTCCTCGGGCTCGTGAACGGACACGGACACCGCCTTTGCGTAATCGCAGCAGGAGCCGCCGCCGACCGCAAGCAGCAGATCGACCTTATGTTCGCGCGCGATGCGGACGCCCTCGTAAAGCTTCTTTACCGTCGGGTTCGGCATGACGCCGCCGTCTTCAACGACCGTTTTCCCGCAGTCATGCAGGATTTTTA
The DNA here is from genome assembly GCA_016286445.1 of Bacillota bacterium. GTDB lineage: Bacteria > Bacillota > Clostridia > Christensenellales > CAG-138 > UBA3792. Next base: position 22,598 of record JAEESS010000012.1, on the reverse strand, counting down.
CGACCGCGTCATAGACGCCGTTCCGCTTGATCGAGCCGCCGCCGTAGATGAGCTGCACGGTTTTTCCGTACTTCGGAAGCTCTTCCGAAAGCCCTTCGAGCGCGTTTTCGCCGAAATACAGCTTGGTGGGATTGTGAAAGGTGAATGTACCGAGCATAGGCGCCTCCGATCAGCCGCGCGTCGGGATGTCGATCACGATCGGCGCGGGGTCCGCCTTTGCCGCGGCAAGGAAGCAGTCGATCGGTTCGAGCGAAAAGCCGAGGTCCGGCGTCTGATAATGCATCGGCACGACCGTTCTCGGCGCGACGCGCTTTGCGATCTGCCACGCGGTTTTGCCGTCGACCGTATAGACGCCGCCGACCGGCAGGAGCAGCGCGTCGCAGCCTTTGATCGCCGCAAGCGTCGCCTCGTCCGGCATATGCCCGAGATCGCCGCAGTGCACGAAGCGCTGTCCGTCCGCTTCGATCAGAAACACCGTGTTCAGTCCGCGTTTTGCGCCCTGCGCCTCGTCGTGGAAGGTCGAAAAGCCGCGGATCGAAAAGCCCGCGAGCGTTTCAGGCGCGTCGTTTTCCTTGATGATCGGGCTTCCCCCGATGCGCTCGACGGCGCAGTGGTCGTGATGCCGGTGCGAAACGGTGATCACGTCCGCCGAAACCTGCGAAAGCTTCGGAAGGCTCCGTTCGTCCGCGGGGTCGGTGACGAGCCGCCCGCCCGCGTCGTTCGTGATCAGAAAGGTCGAGTGTCCGAGCCATACATACTTCATCATTGGTTCCTCCGTTCCCATAATAAAATCTTTGCCATGCGCCGCCTGCGGTTTTCCAAAGCGACGCGTTCGTTCCCGTCGTGCGCGCGCGGCGCGGAAAGGAAGCGCCGTTCGCCGTCCGGCGCGGAAAACAGTACGGCGTAAAACCCGAGCAGAAGCGCGGGATCGTCCGGCGTTTCCGCGTCTGCGTGCCGGTATGCGATCCAGAGCCTGCGCGCAAAATATGAATCGTCCGGCTCCTCCGCGGGCGGCAGCGTCAAGGCGTACGCGTCGATCACGTCCGCCGTGAAAAAGAACAGCACCCAGCCGTTTTCCGAACTGACGCGCGAAAGGAGCGGCGCGCCGAACAGCGTGCATTCCGAAGCGTGCAGATCCAGCGCAGCCGCGGCGGCGTCCGCGTCCGCGCGCAGAAACGAGCCGGTCGCAAGATGCGCCTTCTTCGACGGCTTGAGCACGGGCAGGATCCCGGTATGCTGTTTGACAAAGCCGCAGACGGCGGCTTCGATCGCGTCCTTTAGGGAGATCATATATTAATGGTATCGGATTTTTCCGGAAAAGTCAACAGGCGCGGCGCGAACTGTTCGGCGGCGGGACACGCCGGATAAAAATCCGGCGACGATCGGGATCGCATATGGCGTTTTTGCCGGATCTGTGCTATGATACAGAAAAACGATCGGCAGGAGGAAGGATATGACGCTGTATGATAGACTGGCGGCGGTTCGTGACGAAGCATACCGGGACTTTCAGTGCAGGCTGGTCCCGAACATTGACCCGGATACTCTTTTGGGCGTAAAAACGCCCGCGCTGCGCGCGATCGCAAAGGAGGTCTTCAACGGTCCGGACCGGGACGCGTTTTTATCGGACCCAAAGCACCGGTACTATGAGGAGAATCTGATCCACTTTTTCATGATCGCCATGATCCCGGACTTCGACGCCTGCGTCAAGGCGACGGAGGCGTTTCTGCCGTACGTCGACTGCTGGCCGGTCTCGGACCAGGCAACGCCGAAGGCATTCCGCAAAAACCGGCAAAAGCTTCTGCCGCATCTCGAAAAATGGATTGCGTCGGAGCATGTCTATACGGCGCGGTTCGGCATCCGCATGCTGATGAGCGAGTTTCTGGACGCGGATTTCAAGCCGGAATATTTGGAACTGGTCGCGTCGAAGAAGGGGGAGGACTATTACCTCAAAATGATGATCGCGTGGTATTTTGCCACGGCGCTTGCCAAGCGGTACGACGAGACCGTTCCGTACTTCGAGACCCGCAGACTGGATGAATGGCTGCATAAAAAGGCGATCCAGAAGGCGGTCGAAAGCTTCCGCGTCACCGACGCGCACAAGGCATATCTGAAAACTCTCCGATAAATCTTCGCACAGCGGTTTGCGGGCGGCTGAATCCGCATTTTACGGCAGTCGGTGCCTTTCCGGTTTCGGAAAGGCTTTTTTATGCGCAAAGGTATGGATCGCAAAATGCGTGGAAATACTTTCTGCGAGGTGAAAAAATGATGCTGAAACGATTTCTTGCCGGTCTGATCCTGACGCTTCTTGCCGTACTCGGCATTCTGGAGAGCAGAGCGCCCGCCAAAGCCGTTCTTACGTCGGGCGACGGCGTGCTGCGCCTGCATGTGATCGCCGCGAGCGATTCCGAAGAGGACCAAAGCGCGAAGCTGGCGGTCCGCGATGCGATCCTGCCGCTGTTTGCACGCGCCGAAAGCTATTCGGATGCACGCGGCTATCTGCTCTCGCACGGACGGGAGATCCAGACGACCGCGGAGAAGGCTTTGCGGGATCGCGGGATCGACGACGAGGTGCAGCTTTCCTTAGGCACGGAGACGTTCCCGGACCGCGTTTACGACAATCTGCTGTTTCCGGCGGGCGATTACGACGCGCTGTGCGTGCGGATCGGTCCTGCCGAAGGGCATAACTGGTGGTGCGTGCTGTTTCCGCCGCTGTGCATCGTCACGGAGAACGGCGAGCCGGTCGATCTCGATACCGTCGAGACCGAAAGCTGGATCGTGAACTTTTTGAAATCGGTCTTTTAAGGAGGACGTATGCGAAAGCTGATCCGAAGGGGCAAGATCCTGCTTCTGGCGCTGCTGATCGTTTGCGCCGCGTTTCCGCTGCTTTCCTCGGAGGCGGCGCTGCGCCGCGGCTCCCGGGGCGACGACGTGATCGCCGTACAGAAGCGGCTCCGGCAGTGGGGCTATTATTCCGGCGCGGTCGACGGCATCTTCGGCTACGCGACCGAGCGCGCGGTCCGATGGTTCCAGGAAAAGAACGGGCTCTCGGTCGACGGCGTCGTCGGCGAGCAGACCGCAGCGGCAATGGGGCTTCGTCTCTCTTCAACGGTATCCGCGTCGACAAAGCCCGCGTCCGGCGACGTGTACCTTCTTGCGCAGTGCATCTACAGCGAATCGCGCGGCGAGCCCTATAAAGGGCAGGTCGCGGTCGGCGCGGTGGTTCTGAACCGCGTGAAAAGCAGCGCATTCCCCAATTCGATCTCGGGCGTGATCTATCAGAGAGGCGCGTTTTCCGCGGTCGACGACGGGCAGATCAATCTCACGCCGAATGATTCGGCGCTGAAGGCGGCAAGGGACGCCATGAACGGGTGGGACCCGACGGGCGGCTGTCTCTATTATTACAATCCCGCCAAAACAAGCAACCGCTGGATCCGCAGCCGCCCCATCGTGCTGCGCATCGGCAACCATGTGTTTTGCAAATGATACGCGTTTCAAAGAAAATCTGGCTGTTCGGACTTCCCGCGATCCTTTTGATCGGGCTCGCGGTGATGACCGTTCTGTTTTTCAGACAGCGCAACACGATCGCGGAGCAGCAGCGCGTGATCGAGGCGCAGACCGAAAGCGCTTACCGGGCGCTTTCTAACGACCTCAACGATCTGAACGTCGCGCTTTCAAAGCTGGAGGCGGCAAGCACGCCCGCAAGGCTCTCGAAAACCTTTTCGGACGTCAAGCGGCTCAGTGCCGGCGCGGCGCGCGCGCTGAGCCTTCTGCCGGTCACGCATGCGGACGACGAGGGGCTGATGCAGTTTTTGACCCGCACCGGCGACTATGCCGAATCGCTGATGGACCGCGTGCTGTCCGGGCAGATGCTGACCGAGGAGCAGATAGGCTCCTTGGGCGATCTCAAAACCTGCTGCTCCGGGCTTGCCGAGCGGTACGACGGCGGCTGCATGGACGGCGCGTTTCCGAAAGCGCCGGAGGACGGGTTTTACGGCGGCGAGACCGACGAGGAGAATATCACCGATTATCCGACACTGCTTTACGACGGACCGTTTTCCGAAAGCAGCGAGCAGGCGGAGCCCTTGGGACTGCCGGACGAGACCGTCGACGAAGCCGAAGCGTTCCGGATCGCGCAGGCGCTGTTTCCGGACCGCACGCTGCAAGCGGACGGGCGCACCGAAAGCACGATCGTGACCTATGATTTTTCCGCAAGCGACAAAAACGGCGAGCTGTGCGTTTCGATCACCGAGCGCGGCGGACTTTTGCTCTACTTCATGGGCACGCCCTCCGGTACGAAGGACGATCCGCCGGACGACGCCGAAAGCGAACGCCTGCACAAGGCGGCAAGCAAATACCTGGAGGAGCACGGCTTCGGCAAAATGGAACCGTCCTACGCGCAGTATTACGCGGGCACGGTGGTATTGAACTACGCTGCCGTGCAGAACGGCGTGATCCTGTATGCCGATCTTGTCAAGGTTTACGTCGACCGCATCACGCAGCAGGTGATCGGGCTCGACGCGATGAACTACCGCTTCCACCATCGCGAACGCGACCTTTCCGAACCGATCCTCACCGAAGCGGACGCAAAGAATACGCTCTCCGATGCGCTGACACCCGCGCATACGGCGCTTGCGCTGATCCCGAAATCGAACACGCGCGAGATCCTCTGCTACGAGTTCAAATGCACGCGCGGCGAGACGTTCTTCATCGTCTACGTCAACGCCCGCACCGGCGCGGAGGAGGAGATCTTCGAGGTCCTGAACAGCGACGAAGGCGACCTGGTGGTATAGGCATACGGACGGGAGCGTTTTGCAACGCTGTGTGCCGAGGAGATTGACGCGTACCCGACGCCGTGGTATAATTGATTCATAAAATGAAACGGCTTCTTTCGAGAAGAAGAGGGGTATCATGAAACAGAAAACAACAAAGGTGCTGCTCGCGATCGTTTCCGTTCTGCTGGTCTGCGTATTGCTCGTACAGGTCCTGTATGTTTCGGGCGTCTTCCGGGCAAAAGCGCTGCCCGCAGAGACGCAGCAGGGGCAGATGGACGCCGCGCCCGGCATGCTGCTGCACCGCGACGGGTATACGCTCGAACAGGTGGTGGTCCTGAGCCGTCATAACATTCGATCGCCGATGAGCGGCAAAGGCTCCGCACTGGACACGCTGACGCCGTATGAGTGGTTCTCCTGGTCGTCGAATCCGAGTCAGCTTTCGATCCGCGGCGGCGTTCTGGAAACGGAGATGGGACAGTATTTCCGCAAATGGATGGAATCGGAAGGACTGATCCCCGAAAACTGGCTGCCCGAGGACGGTGCGGTCCGTATCTACGCGAACTCGAAGCAGCGCACGCTTGCGACCGCGAAGTTCTTCAGCGCGGGGCTTTTCCCTGCCGCCGATACGGAGATCGAGCATCACGGTGAATTTGACAAGATGGATCCCGTTTTCACGCCGCAGCTGACGTTCGTCAGCGACGCTTACCGTGCGGACATGCTCGCGGAAATACAAGAGCGCTTTGCGGACGATATTGCGGAGCTTGCCGACAATTACCGGCTCATCGAGGACGTCATCGACATCCGGGATTCCGAGGACTGGAAGGACGGAAAGACGACGGGCTTTTTGACCGACGATTCCGAATTTGTACTGAACGAAAACGCCGAGCCGGGCGTGAAGGGATCGCTGAAAACCGCCTGCTCCGTCAGCGACGCGCTCGTTCTGCAGTACTATGAGGCGGACGACGCACACGCTGCGTTCGGCAAAACGCTGACGCAGGAGCAGTGGAAGGAGATCTCCGCGGTGAAGGATCTGTACGGCGACGTGCTCTTTACCGCGCCGGACATCGCGGCAAACGTCGCGCATCCGCTTCTGCAGGAGATTTATAACGAGCTGATGACGCCGGGCAGAAAGTTCACCTTCCTGTGCGGTCACGATTCCAACGTCGGCAGCGTGCTTGCGGCGCTGGGCGTTGCGGAGTACGATCTTCCGGATGCGATCGAGAGCAAAACGCCGATCGGCTGCAAGGTGGTATTCTGCCGCTGGAGCGACGCGGCGGGCAAGAGCTATATCACGGTCGACCTCGTCTATCAGTCGGTCGATCAGCTGCGCGGCATGACGCTTCTGGACCTTGAACATCCGCCGGTGGTGTATCCTCTCGCCTTTATGGGACTTCTCTATGACGCCGACGGGCTTTGCCCCGCGGAGAAGATGGAGGAGCGGCTGAAGAGCGCGATCGACCGCTACGACGCGCTGCGGAAGCAATACGATATCCCGGACGCCGCATAAGGAACACGCGCATAAGAAACGCTGCATACAGAACGGGGGCTGTTCATTTCGGACAGCCCCCTGTTTTTTTGTATGATTCGGTTATTCGTGCCGGAGCGCTTCGATCGGGTCGAGACGCGCCGCGCGGTAGGCGGGGATCGCGCCGAACGCCATGCCGATGACGAAGGAGAACACGACGGTGGCAAGCACAATGACCCAGCTGATGAAGATCGGTACGCCGGTCGAGGCGGAGATGGCGTAAGCGAGCGCAATGCCGATGAGCACGCCCAAAACGCCGCCGAGACAGGTCAGCACGCCCGCTTCGATCAGAAACTGCGCCGAGATGCGCCGCCTGCGCGCGCCGAGCGCTTTTTTGAGTCCGATCTCCGGCGTGCGTTCGGTGACCGACACCAGCATGATGTTCATCACGCCGATGCCGCCGACGATCAGCGAGATGCCCGCAACCAGAATGAGCTGACGGTTCGTGGCGCTTGAAAGCTCCTGCAGGTTCTTTGCCTGTTCCAGAAGGTCCTCGCTCTTATAGCGGATCTCGGGGTTTTCCTGCGCGATCGTGCCGTTCAGGATCTCCTCGGCTTTTCTGCCCGCCGTCGTCATGGAATCGGTATTCACGGCGCGGATCACAAGCGAGCGCGGCTCGTCGTAGCGGAACAGCACCGGCCAGGTGGAGAACGGGATCAGCACCTTGCCGCCGGTCGACTGGTTGTAGGTGAAGTATTCGTCGAGCGTGTTCACCTTGGGCCGGAAGTCCGATGCGCGCGTGAACTCGCCGATCACAACGTACGGCTCGCCGTTGATGTCGAGCGTCTGCCCGACCGGGTTTTTCCCGGAGAACAGCGCGGAGGAGACCGCCTCGTCGATCATGGCGACCTTGCGGAAGCTCAGGCAATCACTTTCGGTCAGACCGCGTCCCGCGCGCACGGTGTAGCCGTATACCTCCGGAAAGTCCTGATCCACACCGTAGACGGTGCCGGCGGAAAGCGAATTGCCGCCGCTTCGGACCTGTCCGTAGCCGTCGCGCTGCGCATAGTATGCCGCGCTTTCGATCTCCGGAACCGCGCGGATCTCTTCAAGCGTTTCGTCCGTCAGCTGCGGGATGTAATCCGGAACTGCCATCCATGCGCTTTCAAACGGATAATCGCCCTGGTACAGGCGCACGGTCACGACGTTCGAGCCGGAACCGACGAGGTTCTGCTTGATCTGCTCGTTCGTGCCCATGATCGTGGAGGAGATCGCAATGATGCTGGCGATGCCGATGATGATGCCGAGCATCGTCAGCGCGCTTCTGAGCTTGTGGGAGCGAATGCCGTCAAAGGCTTCGCGGAAGTTTTCCAACATCGTTCAAACCCCCTTACCAGCCGCCGTAGAACATGCTGCCCTTGGCGTCGGTGACCGGAGAGCCTTCCTTGCAGTTCTTATCGTACGGGAACGCAATGCGGTCTTCGGGGGTAATGGGCGAATTGATCAGCTCCACATACTCGTTCTGACGGCTGCCGGTCTGAACGGCGTATTTTTCGAGGACGTCGCCGTTTGCGGCGTACACATAGGTCGTGCCGTTGATCTCGCGCAAAAATGCTTCGTGCAGATAGATCACGCCCTGCTCGTAGAGCGAGGTATAGCTGGAAAACTCGATGTATTCGCCGACGCCGGGAACGACGTCGCCGATGATGTCGAGGGTCAGCGGATACCCGGAGGAGTTGGGATTGCCGCTGCCGGAATAGTTGGTACTGACCGGGACCGTGCCGACGCTCGTTACCTGCGCCGTCACGTTTGCCTGCATCTGATAGGAGAAGCCGGTAAGCTGCGTGCCGACGGGATAGTCCGCAAGCTCATCCTCGCCGACGATCACGCTGATGTGCAGCCCGGTTCCGCCGAGGATCTCCAGGATCACCTCGCCGTTTTCAACCTCGTCCGGCTGCTTGACCTGCGTCACCGTTCCGTCGATCTCGGAATACAGAACGCCGTCCAGACCGCCGTGCTCCGCCTTTTCGAGGTCAAGCACAAGCTGACGGTAGGTAAGCTCATCCTGCCGGATGCTCGCTTCGATCTCCTTTGCGCGCTCCTGACGCTCCGCTGCGGTCATGTGCGCATATTCGTCGTACGGCGTGGGCGTCGGGGTGACTCGCGGACGCGGTGTCGGGGTGCGCGTCGGACGCGGTGTCGGGGTGCGCGTGCGCTGCGGTCTCGGCGTCGGGGTACGGGACGGACGCGGCGTCGGGGTACGCGAAGGACGCGGCGTCGGGGTACGCGTGGGCGTCGGGGTCGGCGTGCGCGTGGGCGTCGGGGTCGGCGTGCGCGTAGGCGTCGGGGTCGGCGTGCGCGTAGGCGTCGGGGTCGGCGTGCGCGTAGGGGTGGGAGAAGGCGTTGCCGTCGGCGTCGGAGAAGGCGTTGCCGTCGGCGTAGCGGTCGGCGTTTCGGAAGGATCCGCTGTCGGCGTTTCGGAGGGATCTGCGGTCGGCGTCTCCGAAGGATCCGCTGTCGGCGTTTCGGAAGGATCCGCTGTCGGCGTTTCCGAGGGATCTGCGGTCGGCGTCTCGGAAGGATCCGCGGTCGGCGTCTCGGAAGGATCCGCTGTCGGCGTCGGAGTCGGCGTCGGGGTCGGCGTCGGTGTCGGTGTCGGCGTCGGGGTCACGGAGGGCTGTACGGTCGTGGTAAACGAGAACGTACCGTCCGCAAGGAACACCAGATTGACCGTAAAGCAATCTGCCTTAAGGGTCACATAGCGGCTTGCGCCGAGCGTCTTTGCCTGTTCGCTCTGCGCATGCAGGAAGCTGAACGGGACGGTCGTGCCGGACGTATAGACGTAAACGATCGGATCGGCTGCGGTGCCCGTACCGCCGGTCGGCGGATCGGACGGGTATTCTTCGCTGCCGGGCGTCGTAGGAGCCGGCTCACCGCTGCCGGGCGCGGACGTATCGGAAGGCACTGCGGTCGGCGCGGGCGTTGCGCTGCCGGCGACCGTGACCGAGAAGCGGACCTCCGCTTCCGGCGTGACCGAAAGCAGGATCGTCGCCTGCGGCTGTGAAACGCGTGCAAACACCGCGGCGCTGTGTTCCTGCGACAGGGCAAAGAGCGACTGCAGGAAGGCATAGGTCACGGCGTCCTCGGCGCCGAGCTCATAGAGATAGGGATCGGCTTCGGTGCCCGTACCGCCGATCGGGGCTTCGGAACCGTTTCGCAAAGCAGCCGAAAGCGCTTCGGTCCTGCCGCGGCGCGTGGATGCTGTTGCACTGGGCTTCGGCGAGGGCGTCGGCGATACGACCGGGCTCGGGTATTCGTGCTGAGAATACTTTTTATACTCGTAATATTCGGAACGGAGCTTGTTTTCGAGCTTCGCAAGCTCCACCTGGATCTGCTCGTAGCTCAGCTGCGCGTCGGTCGCGTCGTAGCGCAGCAGCGAATCGCCGACAGAAACGGTGTCTCCCGGATTCACAAAGATCTCCAAAACGGTGCGGTCGGCGCTCTTTGTGACGGTCTGCGACGCGTCCGAGGTCACGATGCCGTACAGGTAGGACTGATTCGGCATGTAGGACAGCATCCAGTCCATGGCGGGATAGACCTCGCACGGGTCCGGCTTTCTGAGCTTGACGTACGCGAATACGCTGCCGCCCACCAGAGCGACTGAGAGTACGCAGATGAGAATGATCTTCAATGTCTTTTTCATTTTCATTGAGCATCGCCTCCCGTCAGAATGCCGTCATAGATGTGCAGCATGCGCGACGCGCGCTTTGCCACAGCCATTTCATGCGTAATCATAATGATCGACATGCCGCGCTCATGCAGCTTGTCGAAGATGTCCATAATCTGCTGACCGGACTTGGAATCCAGCGCGCCGGTCGGTTCGTCCGCAAGCAGCAGCTTCGGATCGGTGCAGATCGCCCGCGCGATTGCCACGCGCTGACATTGTCCGCCGGAAAGCTGGGTGGGGAAGAAGTCCATGCGGTCCTTCAGTCCCACCTCGGTGAGCGCTTTTTCGGCGCGTGCGCGGCGTTCCTTCTTCGGCACGTTGCCGTACAGCAGCGGAAGCGCGACGTTTTCCCAGGCGCGCCGCTGCGGCAGCAGGTGGAACGACTGAAACACGAAGCCGATCTTTCGGTTTCGGATGCGCGCCATCTGCATATCGGACGCGCTGCTGTTGTCGGCGTCTTCAAAGTAGTAGACGCCCTTCGTCGGCGTGTCGAGGTAGCCTAAGATATTCATCAGCGTCGACTTGCCCGATCCGGAAGGTCCCATGATCGCGTAATACTCGCCCTCCTGCATGGTGAAATTGACGTCGTGCAGGACCGGGACGGGGTGCTCGGGCGTGCCGTATGTTTTTTCGATGTGCTCCAGACGAATCAGCATATCAGCCTCCGAATCCGCCGGGAACCATATCGGAGGTGACATTGTCCATGCCGAAATCATCCTCCTCCGTCGTACCCCAGCCGCCGTTGCCGACGCCCTGTCCGCCGTTAAGGAGGTTGTTTTCGGACGGCTCCGTGAATGCGGTCTCCGTGGCAAGCATGCCCGCATGGACCGTCGGATCCGGGAACGCGATGCGGTCCCGCAGCGTCAGCCCGCCCGAGACCTGGAAGCATTCGGTCTCCTCCTCGTACGCAACGACCGTGATGTTGCGCTTTTCGATGCGCCCGTCTGCGTCGACCGCCCAGACGAAGAAGTAATCGCCCTCGGAGAACAGGAACGAAGCGGGAAGCTTCAGAATGCTGCTCGTTTCCTCGTTCGCGTTGAGATCGATCAGGACGTGCTGTCCGATCAGAAGCCCCTCGATGCTCTCCGGCTCAACATAGAACGCGTACCGACTGGCGCGTTCGCCGCCGCCGTCATAGTAAGACGTTCCGGAGCTCGTATCCGGCGCGTCGGTATTGATGCGATAGATTGTCCCGTGCAGAACGGTATCGTTCACGCGCGAGCGGATCAGAACCGGCATGCCGGCATAGAGCGTAAAGACAGTCTGCTCGTTCACGGTGCCCTTGACGCAGAACGCCGTGCCCGCGATGATCGTGATGTAGGCGGTGCTGCTTTCGCCGTATCCGTAGCCGAACGGATCGTACCCGCCGGAATTGTCGCGTACGGAGCGCACCGTGCCCGTCACGGGGGAGAAGACCTCGCTCGCGTCGATCAGAGCCTGCATTTCATCCGCCTTCTTGCGCTGGTCGTTGAGATCGTAGTCCGCCTTGCGGATCGCAAGCTCGACTGTCTGGATGTCCAGCTCGATCTCGTAGCGCTCGTCTTCCTTTGCCTTCGCCAGCTTCTTTTTGAGCGCTTCGAGCTGTTCGCGATAGGTCCGGAGGTTGTTTTCGAGCCCGCCGATATCGATCTGCATCTGCGCGTGCCGAAGCTCCATATCGTCCACGTCGTAGCGGAACAGACGGTCGCCTTCCTTGACCTTGCTGCCTGCCGAAACGAAGCATTCCTTCACGGTCATGCCGGCGGAGGGATTGACCTCGATGACGTCCTTCGCCTCGACGATGCCGTTGTACTGCGCATAGAGCCCGACGTTGCCCATGCCCGTGATCGAAGCGACGGACTGCACAAAGACCGTCGGCTCGTCGTCTCCCGCGTTTTGCTGATAAATATAATACGCACCGCCGCCGACCAGAGCCAGCACCAGCAGGATCGTGATGATCCGTACCCATCCGCTGCGTTTTTTCTCCATAGAACACCTCATGATAAAAAACTTATCTATTATAATACCACATATCAAGCGTTTGCGGTGCATTTTTTTTATTTTTCCGCAAAATTTTTACAAGAACGAAAAAGTCCCGGCAAACTGCCGGGACGAAACGGTTTTGATATGCCATCATACAAGCGTTAGCACCTTACTGAGGCAGGTTGCTGTGCGGTCATCAAGCTTGTCTCTCGCGCACTCTCGATGGCGATCCCGAGTATAGCACCGGGCAGACAAAAATGCAAACATTATATGAATATTTTGCACGGATTTTACATCCGCATTACCGAAAAATCATGCAGAATCGCCGTATACGGGCGTATACAGCCGATGCAAGAATATGCGGAAATGAGCCGATTATTCAGATTCACCGGTCTCTTCGCCGTCATACGGCTCAAAGCGGTATTCCTGCATAGCGTCTGGATACTTCTCCCGGTCGACCGGCGACAAAAACATCTCCTTCGGACGGATCCAAAGCGACCGGTCCCCGTACAGCTTGCGGTAGACGACGTACTCTTCGAGCGTTTCGGAATGCTTCGCGACGTCCTCGACGCGATAAAGTCCGCCCTTGAAGTGGCGGTAGACGTGTCCGACGAGCAGCTCGCGTTCCGGCGCGGGATCCGGCGCGGGATCCGGCGCTTCGGGGCTGTTGAAATAGACGTCGTAGAGCTCCTTTGCAAAGTCGAGCCGATCGTACGGCACATAGAGCCGCACGGTCCCGACGTTCACGCCGAGGTTCACGGTGATCCCGGCGCCGAGCGCGGATCGCTCCGTGCAGGGGATGTCGTTGTCGGCGAACAGCTCCTTGAGCATCTCCGCCTGCATATAGTGCACGTCGGCGACCTGGCAGAAATCGCCGGGCGCGACGTTCCGAAGTTTCCGGTTTCTGCAGCGCGGGCAGGAGGGTCCTTCGACCAGTTTCATGCAGTTTTCACAGTACAGCGGCATATGCGTTCCTCCTCAGAAGATCTTTTTCAGTGTGCCCAAAATCCCGCGGAAGAGCGATTTGCCGACCTCTCTGCCGATCGTGTTCGCGGCGGACGAGGCGACCTTGCCCATCGCGGACGCGGTCTTCTTTTTCTTTTTTGCCTTTTCACGCAGCGCTTCCTTTTCCGCCTGTGCCTTTGCCTTCGCTTCTTCCTTTTCGGCTTTTTCCTTCGCCTTGGCTTCTTCCTTTTCCTGCCGTTCGCGTTCCTTCGCTTCCGCTTCCTCGCGTTCGGCTTCTGCCTTCTCTTTGGCTTCCTCCTGCGCCTTGCCGGTCAGGATCTCATAGGCGGATTCGTTGTCGACCGCCTCGTCGTACTTGCCGTAAAGCCCGTCCGCCATGATCTCCGCTTTTCTGCGCTCGTCGTCGATCATGCCCATCATCGACTGCGGCGGCAGGATCGTGCAGCGCTCAACGATCGACGGACGTCCCTTCGCGTCCAAAAAGCTCACCAGCGCTTCGCCGGTGCCGAGCTCAGAAAGCACCTCCTCGGTGTTGAAGCTCGGGTTCACGCGGAACGTCGCCGCGGCGGTCTTGATCGCCTTCTGCTCGGCGGGGGTATAGGCGCGGAGCGCGTGCTGCACACGGTTCGACAACTGCGCAAGCACCGGATCCGGCAGATCGCTCGGCTGCTGCGAAATGAAATAGACGCCGACGCCCTTCGAGCGGATCAGCTTCACGACCTGTTCGACCTTGGTTTTCAGCGCGCGCTTCGCGTCGGAGAACAGAAGATGCGCCTCGTCGAAGAAGAACACGAGCTTCGGCTTTTCGGGATCGCCGACCTCCGGGAGCTCCTCAAAAAGCTCGGCAAGAAGCCACAACATGAAGGTCGAGTACAAAAGCGGGCTCTGATAGAGCTTTGCGCAGTGGAAGATGTTGATATAGCCTCTGCCGGCTTCGTCGACCTGCATCCAGTCGTTGAGGTCGATCGCGGGCTCGCCGAAGAACAGGTTCCCGCCCGCGTCCTCGAGCTGCAAGAGCGCGCGCTGGATCGCGCCGGCGGACTGCTTGCTGATGTTGCCGTACTGATGCAGAAGCTCCGCCGCGTGCTCCGTGATGTAGGCGATCATGGCGCGCAGGTCCTTCAGATCGATCAGCAGCCAGCCGTTGTCGTCCGCAACGCGGAACGCAATGGAGAGTACGCCGGTCTGCACGTCTGTGAGGTTCAGAAGCCGGGCAAGAAGCTCCGCGCCCATCTCGGAAACGGTCGTGCGCACGGGATGTCCGCCCTCGCCGTACACGTCCCAGAAGCGCACGGGATACCGCCGCATTTCAAACCCCTCGGGATCGATGCCGATCCCCTCCAAACGGCTTGCGATCTTCTCGGTCATCTCGCCGGGTTTGCAGCAGCCACTCAGATCCCCCTTGACGTCGGCTAAGAACACCGGCACGCCGAGGTCAGAAAACGATTCCGCCATGACCTTCAGGGTGATGGTCTTGCCCGTGCCGGTCGCGCCGGCGATCATGCCGTGGCGGTTTGCCATTTCGGGACGGATAAAGGCTTCGGTCTCGCCCTTGCCGACGAGGATTCGACTGTCGATCAACATAGCTTGTTTGCCTCCGGACAATACTGCATATTTTCAATTATATCATACCACAGGCGTCTCGAAATGTCTATGAAATTCATGCCCGCAAGGGCAATTCATGTCCGAAGGACCATTCATGCGCCGCGGACGTAATTCATGCCGAAGGCAATTCATCCTCAGAGACGGGCATCGCCCGTCCGTCAAGCTGCTGAGTCCCTGCCGACTCCGCTGTGAATTGTCTCGCGTCAATGAAAGAAAAGAGACGAAAAGAGCAGCCCCGTCGCGACGGAGGTGAACAGGGAGAGGAGCGCGGCGGGCACGGTGAAGCGCGTCTTTTTGATCCCGACGCTGCCGAAGTACAGCGCAAGCGTATAAAAGATCGTTTCGGAGGAGCCCAAAAGCACGCTTGCGGTGAGCCCTGTGCGCGAATCGGGACCGTACTGCGTGAAGATATCCGAGAGCGCGGCGATCGCGGCGCTGCCGGAAAACGGGCGCACGAGCAGCAGCGGCACGAGCGCAGGATCGACACCGAGCACACGGAGCGCGGGGGAGAGGAACGAGGAAAGCAGATCGAACGCCCCGCTTGCGCGGAACAGCCCCATGGCGGCGGAAAAGACCGCAAGCGTCGGCAGGATCGAAACGAGCAGTGGGATCGCCCGTGCCGCGCCTTCGCGGAACGCTTCAAAGACGTTGACGCGGCGAACGGCGGCGTACAGCAGCAGAAGAAGGATCAGGATCGCGATCGGCATGGGCGTGTGAAGATCAGGCAGAGCACGACGGCGGCGAGCGTCGCCGCAAGGGAGGAGAGCAGCGTCGGCAGCACGACGGCGGACGGGGCGGAAGAGCCGAAGCTTGTTCGCATGCCGACGAGCGCTGCGGGCCAGAGCTCCAGGCACGACGCGTTGATCACGAGCAGCACGCACATCTCGTTCGTCGCAGCGCCCGGATGCGGGTTCGATTCGTTCAGAAGCCGCATGGCGGAGATCCCGTAAGGCGTTGCGGCGTTGCCCATGCCGAGCATGTTCGCGGCAAGGTTCAGGGAGATCGCCTCCTTTGCGCTGCCCGCGTTCGGAAACAGCAGCCGCAGAACGGGGGACAACAGCCTGCTGAGCGTCTTGATGAGTCCGGCGCGTTCCGCGATGTTCAGAAGCCCCATCCAAAGAAGATACGCACCGGAAAGCCGCAGCACAGTTTCGATCGCGTCGGCGGCGCCCTGCTGCAGCGCGGAAAGCACGCCTTCGGCGGTCCCGGAAGCGAACGAGACGCCGATCCCCGCGATCAAAAGAAACAGAATCACAGTGTTCATGGTCCATCGTATGAAGAAAATGCGACCGAAAAGCGTCTTTTTTGAAAACATCGCAAAAAAAACGCACAAATTGCGTTTCATCTGTTATAATGATAAACGGAAATTTATCACCCGAGGTTCATGAGAGATGAAAAAAGGGATCAGTATACTGATGATCTTGCTGATGCTGTTCGGCGCGGCGCTGCCCGCCGGCTGTGCATCGGCGCGCGGAAAAGGCAGCGACGTCTGCCTTGCGTTTATCGAATACATTGCGGAGGGCAGTTACGGCGCGGCGTTCGACATGCTGTCCGACTCCGTCAAGAACACGAGCGGCACGAGCACGAAGGCGGGCGATCCGATGATTTCCGCAAAGGAGTTTGCGGAAAAGTATCAGCAGATCTTCGACGCGGTGGGCTTAAAGGAGATCTCCTACCTTGTAAAGACCGTTTCGGATGCGTCGATCACAAGCTCGGTCGATTTTCAGATGACCTACGACACCGCGCTCGGCGAGATGGTCAACGACTACACGATCAACGCGCTCTACGAAAACGGACGCTGGGGCATCCAGTGGACGCCGGCGCTGATCTTCCCGACGATGGAATGGGGGGACAAGCTGCTGGTCGGCGTCAACTACCCGAAGCGCGGCGAGATCTTCGACTGCAACGGCGAGCTGCTCGTCAAAAACCTCTCCCCGGTCACGGTGTTCTGCGTACCGAACCAGATCCCCGAGGACCAGAAGGAGGAGGTCTTAAAGCAGATCCTTGCGATCCCGATCCTGAAGCCCTCCGGTACGCCGCAGGACGAGTATGAAGAGATCGTGCACGACGCGATCTACAGCAAAAACTCCTCCGCGGTCATCGCAAAGCTCTATCCGGATCAGGTGGACGAAACGCTCGAAGACCGGCTTTTAAGCATCACCGGCATCGGCATCGACCGCAACGGCGCCATGACCTCCACGCGTTTCCGCGCGTACCCGTACGGACGCAGCGCGTCCCACCTTCTGGGCTTTGCGGCGGTCATGTGGAAGGCGACGTGGAAGGACCTGGAAAAGCTGCGCAACGCCCGCGACGCAAAGAATGCCGAGGCAGAGCCGGACGCGACCGTTGAGCCGAGCGCCGAGCCGGAGGAGACCGCCGACCCGAGCGCCGAGCCGGAGGAAACCGCCGATCCGAGTGCCGAGCCGGACGCAAGCGCCGACCCGAGCGCCGAGCCGGACGCAAGTGCCGACCCGACCGCCGAGTCGGAGGAACAGGCGGACGCGGACGAAACGAAGACCGACGACAAGAAGAAACGGGACGAGGAATACAGCGGATACAAGTTTACCGAGGCGGACCTCGACGCATACGAAAAGGACAGCTGGCTGGGCTACGCGGGACTTGAACAGCAGTACGAAACGCTGCTGCGCGGCGAAAAGGGCGGGTACGCGTACATCCAGGGTCTGGACGGCACGAACCGGCAGACGCTGTACAACAACCCGGCGAAGGACGGGCAGGACCTGCATCTGACGCTGGACATCAAGATGCAGCAGCGGGTCGAGGAGGTCGTCAAGACCGTCGTCTATACGGACAACATCTCCGGCACCGTGATCGTGATGAACCCGCACAGCGGCGCGATCCAGGCGATGTATTCGTTCCCGGACTACGACGTGGAAGCGTTCAGCCGCGGCGCCGTCGGCACCGAAGCGTACGAAGCGCTGACAAAGGACCCGCAGACGCCGATGTTGAACCGCGCGATCCAGGGTCTTTACGCGCCGGGATCGACGTTCAAGCCGTTTACCGGCGTAGGCTCGCTCGAAGCGGGCACGGTCACGCCGGACACGCTCTTCCCGGAGGAGGAGATGCAGCACATCCACAACGCGCGGTATAAGACGTCGAGCGGCTGGAAGGACGTGTGGGAGGTCAAGCGCGGCACCTATGCCTATACCGGCATCGATGAGATCACCCGTACCGGCTCCTCGAACCGGCATACGCCGATGAACATGGAATCGAGCATCATCGATTCGGACAATATCTTCTTCGCCTGGCTCGCCTTGAAGCTCGGCTGGGATCGGTTCAAGGAATACCTGTCGTTCATCGGCATGGGGGAGACCGTGCCGTTCGACATTCCGGCAATGCCGTCGCAGATCAAGAACGAAAAGAGCACCGAAACGTACAGCCTGCTCGCCATGAGCGGATACGGACAGGGCGAGCTGCTGGTCACGCCGCTGCAGATGGCGTGCTACATCGCCGCGTTCCGCAACGGCGGCAAAGCGCCGGTCCCGCACGTCGTCGAATCGATCTGGCAGGCGGAGGGACAGAACTACACCGAAACGTACCGCCATACCGAAAACGAGGTCTGGAAAACGATCTGCTCGGAAAAGAACGCGGAGACGATGGCGAACATGATGATCGGCGTCTGCAAGCTCCCGCAGGACCACGGCGGCACAGGACGTTATCTCGGCGTCAGAAGCTTTATCATCTCCGGCAAAACGGGTACCGCGGAGATCGGCAACAAGAAGGACAAGAACGAGCAGGCGGCGAAGGAAATCGCGTGGTTCATCGGCTTCCGCAAGGCGAACAAGGACGGCTCCGAGGTCAAGCCGGAGGACGAACGTCTGGTGCTCGTCATGCTGGAGCTCGACATGCAGAATCTGCCGGAGGAATACTCGCTGATGAAATTCGTCATCGCGCGCGTGCTTTTGAAGGACGACGATCTGACCAAGCCCGGCAAGACGAATCTTGCGTTCTTGTCGTCGACCGGCAGCGGAGAGTAAGGGCGCCTGCGGCGCATGCGGGGCGTCCGGGAGGACTTTACACTCCGCTTCGCTCCGTTTCAGAGGTGCCGTCGCGCGTTGAATATCCCCCTACGATCCGTTGGCATTGTGTTACGGCGCCGTCACACGCTTCCCGCGTCGCCGTTTCCCCTACACGCGCATGAACGATCTGCAGGGACGATCACCGATCGTCCGCTGCTTCGGCGGACAGGCAATGCCCGTCCCTACGGGATACGGATAAAATCTTGCCCTCCATGTGTAAGGGAGGGCGGCGAGGAACGAGCCGGGAGGGTTGTAATAGATTGCGCCCGCGGCGCATGAATTGTCCAAAGGACGGGGATTGCGGCAGGGCCGCATGGGGGAGAACAGAGCAAAAGGGATCTTTTATACGCATAGGATAGGATCGGAGGAGAATGACATGAAGAAAACCATCGTCTTTACGGGCGGCGGCACGGCAGGACATGTGACGCCGAACCTCGCGCTGATCGAGAAACTGGACCGCGCGGAGTGGGATATTCACTATATCGGCACGTCCGGCATGGAAAAGGACCTTTTAAGCACGGTCCCGGACGTGACCTATCACGAGATCGACTCGGGCAAGCTTCGCCGCTACGCAAGCCTCAAGACGCTCACGATGCCGATCCATGTGCAGAAGGGCTATCACCAGGCAAAGCGGATCCTGAAGAAGCTGAAGCCCGCCGTGCTGTTTTCAAAGGGCGGCTATGTTTCCGTACCCGTCGTGGCGGCGGCAAAGGGGATCTGCCCCGTGCTGACGCACGAATCGGACTATACGCCGGGACTTGCAAACAAGATCGACGCGCACTTTGCCGACAAGGTACTCGTGACGTTTTCGGACACCGTGCCGTTTGTGAAGGGCAATAAGGGCGTGCACACCGGAACGCCGATCCGTCCGGAGCTGTATACCGGCTCGCGCGAACGGGCGCTTGCGTTCACCGGACTAAAAGGCGACAAGCCCGTGCTGCTCGTCACCGGCGGCAGTCTCGGCGCGCTTTCGGTCAACGTCGCCGTGCGCGAAGCGCTTCCGGAGCTTTTGAAAACATTCGACGTCGTGCATCTTTGCGGCAAGGGCAAGCTGGACGAGAGCGTCAGAATGCCCGGCTATGTACAGTATGAATACATCAAGGATGAGATGGCGGACCTCTTTTCGCTTGCGGACGTCGTCGTGTCCCGCGCGGGCGCGAACGCCGTATTCGAGCTGCTCGCCCTGCATAAGCCGATGCTGCTGCTGCCGCTTTCCGGTGCTTCCACGCGCGGCGATCAGGAGCTGAACGCGGAATATTTCAAAAAGCGCGGCTATGCGCGGGTGCTCCTTGCGGACGAGGTCAATGCGGATTCCGTTCTCAGGGAGGTCTGTGCGCTGTACGATGCGCGCGGGACGTATATCGAAACCATGCAGAAAGCCGAGGGCGTCGACGGAACGGACATGATCCTGCGGCTGATCCGCGAAGCGGCGAACGCATGACGACGGCGGAGCTTTTTGAAAAACTGAACGGCGAGACGGCGGCGGAAGCGCTGTCCGCGCTCTGCGCGATCGCAAAGACGAAGCAGGGCAGGGCGGAGATCGAAGAAGCGCTCGGCGACCGGTCGATCCTTGCCGCGCTGGTAAAAAGCGAACAGCCGAAGGCGCGCAAGAACGTCTATCGGCTGATCGGCGCGCTCGAAAACGAAGCCGATGCGCCGCTGCTTACCCATGCACTCGAAACCGAAGAAACGCTGTTTGCCGTGCCGAGCCTGATCCTTGCGCTCGGCAGGCTGAATGAAAAGGACGCGCTGCTTTCTTACCGCATCCCGGTTTCCGAATCAGTTGAAACGGACAAGCATATCGCCGAGATCACGATCGCATACGAAAAAGCCTTGCAGCGGTTTGCCGAACAGCCGGAACGCACGCTGGAGACGCTTTCGGCGCCGCGCGAGATCCTGTGCTTTGCGCCGAAGGGCTTTGCGGCGGAGCTTTTTGACGAGCTTTCCGTGCTCGGGTTTTCGGGCAGGATACAGGGCGACGCGGTACGGCTCTTTACCGCTGACGTCGCGAAGGTCTATCGCGCAAACTGCATGACCGAAGCGCTGCTGCCGATCGAACGGAACGTCCCGATGGAGCCGAAGGCGATCGCGGCGGCGGCGAAAACCTGCATCGGCACCTCTTACCGCATCGAGATCCGCGGATACTTAAAGGATCGCACCGGCTTCATCGAAAAGCTCAAGGGTCTTTTGGACGGGCGCAACAATCCGTCCGCGTACGACTGCGAGCTTCGGATCGATTCGCGAAACGATGTGTGCGATCTCTACTGGAAGCTTTGGAACGTCAAAGACGAGCGCTATCCGTGGCGGAAGGGCACGCTGCCCGCGTCGATCCATCCGGCGCTCGGCTACGCGCTTGCCCGTTACGCGCTGTCGCTTGCAAAATGCGAGCGTCCCGCCGTATTCGACCCGTTCTGCGGGTCCGGCTCGCTGCTGTTCGCCTGCGAGGAACAGGCACGCTGCAGGGCGATCGTCGGCGTGGACAAGAGCAGCACGGCGGTTCGGATCGCGCGGGAAAACGCGAAGGCGACAGGAAGCCGCGCGCGGTTTATCTGCCGCGACATCCTGCATTTTGAAACAAAGGAAGGCGCGGATCTCGTGATCAGTAACCTTCCGTTTGGCAACCGCGTCGGCTCGCATCAGGAGAACGAAGCGCTGTACGCGCGCTTTTTGCGGCGGCTGCCGTATTACATGAACGAGCACGGCGTCGCGGTGCTCTATACCGCGGACGGCAGGCTTATGGAACGTCTGATCAAGGACCATCCGCAGCTTCGGCTTCGCGAAAAGCGCCGCACGGCGGCGGGCGGCTTAAGCCCGTGGGTGTTTGTGATCGAAAAGAAGAACGGTCATTCGGGAGGATAACAATGAATACGGAATTGCAGACGATCGCCGTCCGGTATCTGGAGGCGCGCGAAGCGGTCAAGTCGGTCTTTCGCATGGAAAGCACCTACAGCTATCCGGCAGCCGCAAACCTGTATGTGACGGCGGACCGACCGGTCGATCCGGAGAAGCTTGCGGACTGCAAACAGCTGATCAAGAGCGAAGCCGGGATCTTTTCCAACTTCCGCGGTAGCATTCTGACGCCGCTTGCCTGCAAGCTTGCGCTGTGCGAAGACCCGCAGAAACGCTGGGAACGCGCTTCCGCGAACTATGCGATCCTGAAGGAGCATTTTATGCGCTCGGAGTTTCTGGCGCTCGCGGCGCTGCTGCTGACCGATTCCGCTGAAGATTCGGACGTGCCGGCGCTCGCGGCGCGCGGCAAAGCGCTCTATCGGCGCATGAAGAAAGAACATCCGTTTCTGACCGGACAGGAGGATTCCGTCTTTGCGATCCTGCTTGCCGAGAGCCCGAAGAGCGACGACGAACTGATCGCGGATGCGGAGGCGTGCTACCGCCTGCTCGACGAGCGGTTTCTGAAGGGCGACGGCATCCAGGCGGCTTCCCATGTGCTTGCCATGATCGACGGCGTGCCGGCGGACAAGGCGGGGAAGGTGATCGCGCTGTACGACGCGATCCGCGCCGCGGGAGGAAAGTACGGCAAAAACTGGGAGCTTTCGGCGCTGGCGGCGTTTGCGGCGGACAGCGCGCCGGTCGAGACGGTCGTGAACGAAATGCTCGAGGTCGACGCCATGCTCGAAGGGCAGAGCGGCTATACCGTTTTCGGTTACGACCGTAAAACGCGCATGATGCACGCGGCGATGCTCGTTTCCGCGTATCACATGCGCGGGCGGGACGGGATCGTGAACGCGGCGGCACAGCAAAGCGCGATCGCCATGATCGCCGCGCAGCAGGCGGTGATTTGCGCTTCGATCGCGTGCAGCTCGGCGGCAGCGGCGTCGGCAGCCGCGCATTGAGCATTGACAAACCGGCGGAAAATCCGTACAATGTCTACCCATAAAGGAGAGTTTGCATATGAGACAGAAGTATTACATCACCACCGCGATCGCGTACGCGTCCGGCAAGCCGCACATCGGCAACACCTACGAGGCGATCCTTGCGGATTCCATCGCGCGGTGGAAGCGCTACGAGGGCTATGACGTATATCTGCAGACCGGCACGGACGAGCA
>JAEESS010000109.1 GCA_016286445.1 Bacillota bacterium | reverse complement strand
CCAGCGCCATGGTGATCGCCGCCGTCAGCGTCGTCTTGCCATGGTCAACGTGTCCGATCGTGCCGATGTTTACATGCGGCTTCGTACGTTCGAATTTTGCTTTTGCCATTGTAGTTCTCCTTATAAATTTTGTATTGTGTTTTTAGAACCAGTAGTTATATTTGCCCAGGATCTGCTCCTGTATTGCGGCCGAAACCTTGTCGTAGCGGTTGAACTGCATCGTGAACGTGCCTCTTCCCTGCGTTCTCGAACGCAGATCGGTCGCGTACCCGAACATTTCAGAAAGCGGGCAGATCGCATGGACCGCCGTACTGCCCTGGCGCGTCTCCATACCGGAGATCTTGCACCGCCGCGACGTGAGATTGCCCACGATGTCGCCGAGGTATTCGTCCGGCACCAGCACCTCAACGCTCATCACCGGTTCAAGGAGCTCACAGTTGTCCTTTGTGATGCCCTCCTTGACCGACAGCGAGCCCGCGATGCGGAACGCCAGATCGCTCGAATCGACCTCGTGGAAGCTTCCGTCCTTCAGCGTCGCCTGAAGATTGATGAGCTCGTACCCGCCGAGCGGACCGCTCATCAGCGCATCGCGCACGCCCTGTTCCACCGCCGGAATAAACTCCTTCGGGATCACGCCGCCCACGATCTTGTTGATGAAGCGGAATGTCTCGCCCTCCTGCGGATCGAGAAGCGGGGCGAACTCGATCACCGTATGCGCAAACTGTCCGTGACCGCCGGTCTGCCGGACATAGCGGCATTCGTATGTCGCCGGGCGCACGATGGATTCCTTGTAAGCGACCTGCGGCTTGCCGACCGTCGCTTCAACGCGGAATTCACGAATGAGTCTGTCCACAATGATCTCCAGATGCAGCTCGCCCATGCCCGCGATGATGGTCTGTCCCGTTTCCTTATCCGTATAGGTGCGGAAGGTGGGATCCTCTTCGCTGAGCTTAGAAAGCGCCGCCATCATCTTTTCCTGTCCCGCCTTGGTCTTCGGTTCGATTGCGACCTGAATGACCGGCGTCGGGAAGATCATGCTTTCGAGAAGCATCTGACGGTTTTCCGTGCAGAGCGTGTCGCCCGTCGACGTTTCTTTCATGCCGACCAGCGCGCAGATATCGCCCGCATGGACTTCTTCAAGCTCCGTACGCGCATCCGCGTGCATAAGCAAAATCTTGCTGACGCGTTCGCGCTTTTGCTTCGAGACGTTATAGACGTAGGAACCGGCTTTTAAGGTGCCGCTGTAGACGCGTATGAACGCCAGCCTGCCCACAAACGGGTCGGTGACGATCTTGAACGCGAGCGCGGCAAACGGCGCGTCGTCTTTCGGCTCCGCCGTGAGCTCCTTCTCGCCGCTGCGGTCGGTGCCCTTCGCCGGCGGAATGTCCAGCGGAGAGGGCAGAAAATCGACGATCGCGTTCAAAAGCGGCTGCACGCCCTTGTTGCGGTAGGATGTGCCGCAGGTGACCGGCACTGCAGCGCCTGAAATGGTCGCTTTGCGGATGCAGGAGATCAGCTCTTCGTTCGAGGGCATTTCGCCTTCAAAGTACTTTTCGAGCAGATCCTCGTCCTGTTCAATGACCGCTTCGATCAGCGCCGCGCGGTGCTCCTCCGCCGCTTCGACCATGTCCGCCGGAATGGGTTCCTCGCGGATGTCGGTTCCGTCATCGTTGTAGTAAACCTCCGCCTTCATCGTCACAAGATCAACGATGCCGCGGAAGTTCGCTTCGCTTCCGATCGGAAGCTGCACCGGTATCGGGTTTGCGCCCAAACGCTCGCGCATCATGTCCATCACGCGGAAGAAATCCGCTCCCGTGATGTCCATTTTGTTGACGTATGCGATGCAGGGGACGTGATACTTCATCGCCTGCCGCCAGACCGTCTCGGACTGCGGCTCAACGCCGCCCTTTGCGCAGAACACGGCAACAGCACCATCCAGCACACGGAGACTGCGTTCCACCTCAACCGTGAAATCCACATGTCCCGGCGTGTCGATGATGTTGATGCGATGACCGCGCCAGTACGTCGTGGTCGCGGCGGAGCAGATCGTGATGCCGCGTTCCTGCTCCTGCGCCATGTAGTCCATGGTCGCCGTGCCCTCGTGTACTTCACCGACCTTGTGGATCTTGCCCGTATAGAACAGGATCCGCTCGGTCGTCGTGGTCTTGCCGGCATCGATGTGCGCCATGATGCCGATATTGCGTGTCAGTTCAAGCGCAGTATCCCGCATTACCAGCGATAATGTGCAAACGCCTTGTTGGC
>JAEESS010000072.1 GCA_016286445.1 Bacillota bacterium | reverse complement strand
AGCGTACAATCGGGCTTTCGACACCGTATGAGACGCGTTTTGAATACCATTTAAACGGAAGCAATCGCACCCCGCTGCTGCACAAGTACTATAACGGCAGCGACGATCCGTTCGTGTACAATTACGATGATAACGGCAACATTATCTCGATTACGCAGGGCAGCACGTCGATTACCTACAAATACGACGTAGCAAATCGACTGACCCGCGAGAACAACAGTATTCTGAATCAGACGATCACATATGAGTATGACTATTACGGAAACATTACCGAAAAGAAGATCTATGCGTATACGACCGCAACGAATCCGGGGACGCCGACAGATACGATCGGCTATACTTATAACAGCACTGGATGGACCGATCAGCTGAAGAAATACGGAAACGATACGATCAGCTACGACAGCATGGGCAACCCGACGACCTATCGCGGGTACACCATGACGTGGCGCGGAAAGCAGCTCACAAGCGCAAGCAACGGAACCGTTTCGGCGACGTTTGAATACAATGAGGACGGCTTGCGGCAGAAGAAGACGGTCAACAATGTTGACACGGATTACTTCTACAACGGCTCCGTTCTGATCGGCATGCAGCGAGGGACGGATAAGCTCCTGTTCTCTTACGACGCATCCGGCAGCGTGGTATCCGTTAACTACAACGGAACAGAATACTACTATCTCCGTAACGCGCAGGGCGATATTGTTAAGCTGATTGACGCAAGCGGTAATACAGTGGTAAAATATATATATGATACATGGGGAAAGAAGGTGACCACGACAGGCGCCCTTGCGGGTACGTTGGGCCTCATTCAGCCGTTCCGCTACCGCGGGTACGTGTACGATTGGGAGACCGGACTGTACTACCTGCAGAGCCGATACTACGATCCGACCACCGGAAGGTTTATCTCTGCCGATGTGCTGCTCTCCACTGGGCAGGGGGTAATGGGACATAACGCGTATGCGTATTGTTTAGATAATCCGGTTAGTATAGCAGGGTTGGACACAAAGTGGACACAGTTTATCTTTTTTCATTGGACATATTGGACAATTTAATCTATATGTAGTGTGAAAATGAACTGATTATAACAAGATATTGTATCGCATCACCAAAAAGAGCAATTCGATTCCGGGTGGCGCCTCCAAACAAAACAGCACCCCTTGCGGGTGCTGTTTTGTTTGGTCGCGATACTCCCACAATCAAAGCGGCGCTTTAGCGTCGGTTCGATAAAGCACCCCTTGCGGTGCTGTTTTGTTTGGTCGCGGTATTCCCACAATCGAAGCGGCGCTTTAGTGCCGCTTCGATGAGGGTCGATTCGGAGGTGAATGAAGCCCCGATGGGGCTTCAGAGCCGAATCGTGACCGAGCCCAAAGGCGCAAGCGCCTCCTCAAAGCACCCCCTTCGGGTGCTGTTATGTTTGGTCGCGGTACTCCCACGATCGAAGCGGCGCTGTTGCCCTCCCGTTCTTTCGGTTCGCTTTATTTCACTTTGCAGTTTTTGACGTTCGACCACTCGCCGAAGTAGGTTACACCGTTAAAGACGTGGTACGAACGCAGACGAACATAGTAGGTCTTTCCGCTCGTCAGGCTCTTGATCACGGTGCTCGCCGTCTTCGGGTTCGTGATCTTGATCGCCTTTGCGTTCTGCGTGAACGCAGAATTCGTCGCGTACTGGATCTGATAGCCCGTGAACAGTCCGCTTGCGCCCCACTTCACCGTCATCTGCTTCGTGCCCGCCGTGACGCTGTTCAGCGTACGGGTCGTGATGCGGACGGTCGTCTTCAGCGGACCGACCTCGCCGAGGTTGAAGTTATCGCCGGTGTTGCCGCCGATATAGGTCCCGCTGACCGGGTCCAGTCTGCGGTTGAAGTATGCCTTGATGCCGTACTGATAGCGTGTTCCCGCGTAAACCTTGGTGTCAGTCCAGTTCAGGGCGGTCGTGTTGTTCCAGCGCACAAAGTCCGTCCAACCGTTTGTCGTGCTGCTCCACGCTCTTCTGTAGATGACGTAGCCGTCCGCGCCGTTGACCTTGCTCCATGTCAGTTTGATGCCGTCGTTTGCATTTGCGACCGTTGTGGTCGTCGTCGGCTGCAGGTAGATCTTGAACGAGCCGCGGCAGGAACCCGAGCAGAATGTCCGGAATGTGATGAAAACATAACCGGTTCCGGCAGCCGTGTTCTCCCTGTACTCATATGTATAGTCCTCCGGATCCACCTCATAGCCCATATCGTCCAATACGGTGAACCGCGGAGTCTGCGCGCTGCCGTTTGCGATCACATACGGCGTCGAGCCCTTGAACTTCACGTCCTCCGCATTCCATATGACCTTTCCGTTGGTGATCGTATCGAGTTGGACGTACCACATTGCGTCGCCCAGCGGGTAATTGCTGTCCCAATCGAGCGACAATTTATGATCCATCATTGCTTTTGTGCCCTTATAATGGACGACCGTCACAGCGCAATCCGCGAACGCTCTCATACCGATCATTTCCAGACTGCCCGGAAGCCAGATCTCTTGCAGCCCGGATTCACAGAACGCTTCGTAGGGGATCTCCTTCACGCCGTCCGGAATGACGATTTTTGTCAGCCCTTTGCATCCCAAAAACGCATCTCTGCCGATATATTCGATCCCTTCGTCCAGTTCGACCGTGATCGTTTCACATGTCGATTCGTACCAGGGAGTATTGCCGCTCCATATTGTTGTCCATCCGTCCCCGAGATCCATGCTGTAATCCGCCATCCTGCCGGTGCCTTTGGTCAGCCGTACCTCCCGGACCGCTTCGCAACCGTCAAATGCGGAACTGCTGTTGATATAGGCGCTGCAGGGCAACGTGATCGATTCGATTCCCGCACAATCCTGAAACGCGGCATCATCGATATTTTTGACGCTGTCTCCGATCGTTACCGTTTCCAGTCCCGTGCACCCGCTGAACGCATCATTGCGGATCGCCGTGACCGTATCCGGAATGACGACCGCAGTCAGTCCGGTACAATTCGAAAATGCCTCCGGACCGATTTCCGTCAATCCGTTCTGCAGTGTAAGGCTCGTCAGATTGCTGCAATTCAGAAAAGCGCATAATCCCATTTTGCTCACGCTGCCGGGAACCGTAAGGGTCTCAAGCGACGTGCATTCGGCAAATGCGCTCACCCCGATCGTCTTCAATGTGTTCGAAAGCTGAATCGATTCCAGGTTGGTGCACAGATAAAACGCGCCTCTTCCGATCGTTTCGACCTTGTTCCCCATCGAAACCGATTTCAGTTCATAGCAGCGGTAAAACGCGTAATCCCCCAGCGTCGTAACACTGCCTCTCAGTTCAACGTTCAGAAGCTCCCCGCAGCTGTCAAAAACGGACTCCGGAATGAACGTAACGCCGCTGCCGACCGTTACATTTTTCAACCCGGAACAGTTCATAAACGCTTTTTCGCCAAGCGTTACCACGCTGTCCGGGATCGTTGCGGAGACCAGATTATTGCACCCCGCGAACGCTTTGTCCGCAATGACGCGCGTGCCGGAAGCTACTTCGACATTCGTCGGACAAGTATTCTTATAGCCCATCATAATACCGTTTGCACAAATCAACCCGTCGCTCAGCGAATCCCACCATGCGGTATCGCTGAAAGCGTCGGCCCCGACTGCCGTTATGTTGTTCTTGAGTCCTATGAATTCGAGGTTGGTGCAATTGCTGAACGCGGCACTGCCGATCGTTGTCAGGCTGTTCGGAAGCATGATTTCGCTGAGTCCCTCGCAGCCATAGAACGCGCGTTCGCCGATTATTTCCAGTGTTTCGGGGAGTGTTACCGCGGTCAGTTCAGCGCAGTCATAAACTGCTTCATCCGCGATCACTCTTGTCCCGTTTTTTACCGTCAGACTGCCCGAACAGTCGCCTTTATGACCGAGAAGAATATCGCCGAGATACACAAGTCCGTCCGGCTGTGCGCTCCACCATGCCGCATCCTCAAAAACATGTCCGTAAATGGATGTGACGCTGCTTCCGAGTGTGATCGAACTTAAGCTTTCACAGTTTCCGAACGTATTCCAGAAAATCGATGTGACTCCGTTGCCGATCGTCACGGATTCCAACGCGGAACAATAAGCAAAAGAACCTTTCCCCAAATATGTTACGCTGTTCGGAACGGTAACGGACTTGAGTCCGGTACATGCGTAAAAAGCGTTTTCTCCGATGGATTTGACGCCGCTTTTGATCTCTAAAGACGTTAATGCTTCATTATATGAAAACGCACATTCACCGATGCTTTCCACACTGCCGGGAATCGTTACGGATCTGAGTTTTTCGCAGGAATAGAAAGCGAGATCGCTGATGGTCTTCAGGCTGTTCGGCAGATTCACCCGGGTCAATTCGGTACAAGTGTTGAATGCGCATTCCCCGATGGAAACGACAGAACTTCCGATCGTGACGTCGGTAAGCTTGCTGAACCTGCTGAATTCATATGCCCCGATGCTGGTCACTTCGTTTCCGATTACGATTTTTGTTACGCTCGACTGGATCGACCCCCAATTGGGGTAGTCCCGCATCTCTCCGTCCCCGGTTATGGTCAGTGTTCCGGTCGACGTATCAAGCGACCATCTCAGACCGCTGCCGCACCATCCGGTTGTCGACCTGTCTGCGTATGCGGTGCTGAGCGTTAACGGCAGCAGCGCGACAATGAGCAGCAGCGATACCATTACGATCATCCGTTTTTTCATTGTTGACCCTCCTCTTGTTTTCGATCCGAGAAGATCATAATTATGTCTCTTTGATCCTCTATGACTAATATATATATTATAGCACACTGCACGGTATCGCACAAGTACTCATGCCGTGTATCATACTATAAAATTTCAAGCAAAAGGCGGGAGAAGCCATGTTCCCCCGCCATTGTGTTTTTCTCTTATTTCACCCTGCAGCTTTTCACGTTCGACCACTCGCCGAAGTACGTCTATCTGCTGAACACCACTTCGCTGTCATTTCCGTAATACTGAGCACGCTGCGGACTTCCGGAATTATAGGTCCAGTTATACGCCGTATTATAGGTATAGGTGTACAGCTCTTTAAGCGTTACTTTTCGATCCCCGTTTGTGTCCGCCGGGAAACAAAGCGGAACAGCGTACCCCCCGTTTGGATAAGCAAACCCCATTCCTTTGACGATCGCGGCTGTAAATGCACCTTGCCGATAACCGGATCCGTCAAACGAACCGTCGAACGACGACTGCGACATGGATGCTGCTGTGAGGACGATAAACTTGCTCTGTTTCAGCTCTCCCGATTTCGCACTGTATGCAGTATCGCCTGTTTCCAGCTCGTATCCGGAAAATGCTTCGATGACTTCGCGGTTGAACGCATCAAGCGCATCTATGGTATTGTCCGATTTCCCGATAGACGCACCGCTGTGGCAGCTGTCCAAAATGACGATCACGCGACCTCTGAATTTGGAAAGCTCCGCTGCAAGCTCTTTCATGGTAACAAAACCTCCGTCAGTGCCGACAAGCGCGCCTTGATTGACGCCGCTGCCACCAGCGTTTACTCCATGTCCCGAATAATAGAACAGGGATACATCACTGTCGGTTGCTCCGGCGAATGTGGATCTGATCTGGCTGATGATCGTCTCCCTTCTTGCATTTTTCACAACCGTTCCTGTATACGGCATTGACAGCCTGTTCAGCATGCCGCTCATGGCATTCACGTCATTGATACAGCCGTACAACGGACTGCTCGAATAATTATTGTTGCCGATCAGCAGCGCTCTGTAATGCGTCGGCGAAACGATCATGCCGCTTCCCGGCTTCACGCACAGAACGTTTGACCACTGACCGAAATAGGTCATTCCGTTGAAAATGTGATACGATCGCACAGCGACATAGTACGTTGTCCCGTTTTGAAGGGATTTCAATGCAGTCGAGTACGTTTTCGGATTCGCGATCTTCACCGTTTTCACGTTCTTTGTAAACTGTGCATTGGTCGCATACTTGATCTGATAGCCGGTGAAAATGCCGGCCCCCGACCAGTTAGCCGTAATCTGCGCGTTTCCCGCTACCAGCGTATTCAAATCCCGTGTCGTGATGCGGACGGTCGTCTTGAGCGGGCCGACCTCGCCGAGGTTGTAGTTGTCCCCGACGTTGCCGCCGATCTGCACTCCTGTCATAGGATCGGTACGTCGCGCAAAATATGCCTTGATGCCGTATTGATAACGCGTACCCGCATAGACGTTTGTATCGGTCCAATACAGATCTGTCGTATTGTTCCAGCGGACAAAGTCTGTCCAGCCGTTCGTCGTGGAGCTCCACGCTCTGCGGTAGATGACGTAGCCCGCCGCGCCGGTAACCGGCTTCCACGTCAAGTAAATCCCGTGCGCAGCGTTCTCCACCGTCGTCTCTGTCGTAGCGGGCAGATAGATCTTGAAATTGCCCCTGCATTGCCCGGTGTAATCGCCTTTCAGCGTCACAAACACATAGCCGGTTCCCGCTTTTGTATTTTCGCGGTATTCATAATCATAGTTTGCGGGGTTGATGACATTCCCGTTTTTATCCTTCAACGTAAACCGCGGCGTCTGCGCTTTACCGTTCGCGATCACATATGCCGTCGTCCCCTTGAACTTTACGTCGTTTGCATTCCATGTGATCGTGCCCTCAAACGGGAGCCTTCCGGTACTGACTGTTTCTCTGCTCAGCTCCGCATGGCAGACCGTACAGTAAACGACTTCGTCGTAATGTCCTTCTTCGGTAAAGGTCGGGGCGACTTCGTTTTCATGCACCGGATCACCCGGCTCATGCCCTAATGCAGGAACAATCACTTCTTCTCGGTTTAGTTCGGAAAGGCATAATGTGCAATAGACCACGTCTTCGTAATGTCCGTCCTCTGTACAGGTTGGCAGCACATTGTTCTCGTATACATGATCTGAAGGATTATGAGCTGAAGGATTAATCTCAGTGATGATATGCTCACAGCTTAAAACCTCTCCGCATACTGTGCAGTATACTACTTCGTCATAACTGCCCTCTGAAATACACGTTGATGGGATAACATTTTCATGTATCTTCTCTCCTGGCACGTGCGAAACCGATATTTCAAGCGATACAGAAAAACCTTTATAAGTAATTAATAGTTCCTTGATCCCATACTCAGAACTATCGAATCCTGATACCATCTCCGGAACAATAGGTGTTGTGACCTCAATTTGTTCATTATATACAGCGGTAATCCTCGCACCGGTCATGTCGAGTTCATCTCCCAACTCATAAATCATTTTATTGGGAAGGGAACTCAAATAAACGCTTTGCGCAGGCAAAAAATGCCACTCTCTCTTCGTGAGATATGCATTGTTTGCCCCAATGCTTATCCTTTCTTTTTCTTCTTTCGTACCTAAGAAGTATACATCCGTTAGTTTACTGCATCCGGAAAAGGCAGAGCCTTCAATACTGACTATATTATTAGACATTATGATGGTTGCCATAGAAAAACATGTCGAAAAGGCAGATTCCTCAATGCTTGTTACACTGTCAGGGAGCTGGATCTCCTTAATTGCACCACATCCGCAAAAAGCAAATGCTCCGATGTTTTTGATACCTTCGTCAAGCGTAATAGTTAATGTGATGGACGAATCTAGCAACACAGCTTGATTCGAACAATAGATATACCATGGTGTAAACTGATAAGCTCTTTTGTTGTTTGCATCATAACCAGAATAATCTGGCATATACCCAGATCCCTTTGTTAAGTGGATTTCTTTTATTGAGGTGCAATACGTGAAAGCGCTATTGAATATATCGCCGGATTGATTGCATGTGTTCAAGCTGCACGGCATCGTCAGAGACGAAATCGAACAATAATTAAATGCGCCGTCACCGATAGAAACTACTCCTTCCCCAATTATCACCGATTGCAAACTGGTACAACCGTTAAACGCAGCGTTACCGATATAAACGACGCTATCAGGGATTATTATTTCCTTAATCTTTGTTAACCAATAAAAAGCAAAATGACCAATGCTTGTAATACCATCAGATAGACTGACTGATTGAATTTTCGTACGTAATGAATACCACGGAGCGCTGAAAGCAGTATAATCATACATCGCCCCGCTGCCGGTGATTGTCAGTGTACCTGTAGATTCATCAAACGACCAGTAAAGATCGTCTCCGCACTGACCGGACGTTTCCTCCGCTTTTGCCGGATGCAGATCGAGCGGCAGCAGCGCCGCGATCATCAGCAGACAAAGAACGATAGACAACAGTTTTTTCATAATTTTTCCCCCAAGCGTATATCTTACTGATTATAATATAGCAAATAAACCGTATGATTTCAACGAAAAAAAGACAATACCGAATCGCCGTATGTTCCCGATGCGCCGCGGCGCGGCTGTACGAACTGCGGCAAGGCCGCGTGAATTGTTCCGATGGAACATGAATTGACCTGACGGTCATGAATTGCGCTTCAGGCGTGAATTGACGCCTGCGGCGTCATGAAATGGGCTTGCAAAGCGCAGGGAGATACCGTATAATGTAGGAGTACAAATATGCTCGAAAAGGAGAATGACTATGTTTGAAAACAAGATCGGCGTTCTGGTCCCCAACGTGATGCTGCCCCCGAAGGGCACGGATTTCTCGAAATGGGCGGTCGTGGCATGCGACCAGTTCACCTCGCAGCCCGAATACTGGGAAGCGGCGCGCAAGTTTATCGGCGACGCGCCCACGACCCTCGACCTCTTCTTACCGGAAGCGTTCCTGGGCAAAGAAGGCGAAGCCGAGCGCATCGCGACCATCCGCAAGAACATGCGCGAGTACATGGCAAAGGGCATTCTCGAGACCAAGCCGCAGGGCTTCGTGCTCGTCAAGCGCTCCGTCGCGGGGAACACGCGCTGGGGCCTTGTCATGGCGCTGGACCTCGAATGCTATGATTACAATAAGGGCGCAACGACCTTGATCCGCGCGACCGAGGGCACGATCGTGGAGCGTATTCCGCCGCGTCTCCGGATCCGCGAAGGCGCGCCTTTGGAGCTTCCGCACATTCTCGTTCTGATCGACGACCCGAACCGCACGGTCATTGAACCGCTCGCGGCGAAGACCGAGGCGCTCGACAAGCTCTATGACACCGACCTGATGCTCGACGGCGGTCACATCACCGGCTGGCTCGTGGACGGCGAAAAGGACGTGCAGGGCGCGATCGACGCGATGAGCGTGCTCACCGACGAAAAGGCATTCCACGAAAAGTACGGCGATCACGCGCCGCTGCTGTTCGCGATGGGCGACGGCAACCACAGCTTTGCAACCGCAAAGGCGAACTGGGAAAAGGTCAAGGCGACGCTTACGCCCGAAGAGCAGAAAGACCATCCGGCGCGCTACGCGCTGGTCGAGGTCGAGAACGTGCACGACGACGGCATCATCTTTGAGCCGATCCACCGCGTGCTGTTCGGCGTCGGCGGCGTGGAAGGTGCAGAGAAGCTGCTTGCCTATCTCAAGGCGCAGAACGGTGATGCAAGGATCGTCTATTCCGAGGACATGCCGAAGGCAAGCGGCGGGGAAGTGCACACCATCCCGTTCTGCACGGGCAAGTTCTTCGGCGCGTTCGTGGTTGAGAAGCCCGCTGCGCAGCTTGCGGTCGGCACCCTGCAGAACGCGATCGACGCGCTCCTCAAAGAGACCGAAGGCGCGGAGGTCGACTACATCCACGGCGAAGCGGTCGTGCGCGATCTGGCGAAAAAGCCCGACACGATGGGCTTCTTGCTTCCCGCGATGCAGAAGAGCGAGCTGTTCCCGACCGTCGTATTCGACGGCGCGCTGCCGCGCAAGACGTTCTCGATGGGCGAAGCGAACGAAAAGCGCTACTACCTCGAGTGCCGCAAGATCGAGAAGTAATTCGATTCACTGTCGAAGACAATCCGTTTTGTTCAAAGAAACAAGGGCGGGATAGAACGGAATGCGCAATAAAGGACTACCCCTCAGTCGACTGCGTCGACAGCTCCACTTCGTTACGGCGGTAGATCGCGCGACGACGCAAGCGTCGTCTACCGCGTACCATGCTCCCCTGACAAGGGGGAGCTCAACAATCGCGCATACCCGACCTCCCCTTGTGAGGAGCGCTTAACGATCACGCGAAACCGACCTCCCCTTGTGAGGGGAGGGGGACCGCTTGCGGTGGAAGGGTAGTACAAAAACGCGATCATCCTTGCGGGAAAATGAAGCGGGACGAAAAGTCTCCGACATCCCGCCGAAAAAGCAAAAGGAACCAGCATGATCAAGACCGTTAAGTTCGGCGGAAGCTCTCTTGCCTCCGCCGAACAGTTCCGAAAAGTCAAAGCGATCATCGAACGCGACGCCGACCGGCGGTACGTTGTGGTGAGCGCACCCGGAAAACGCTTCCCGGGCGATGACAAGATCACCGACCTTCTGTACCGCTGCCAAGCGTTGCGCGCGCAGGGGCTTTCGTTTGACGCGGCATACAAAACCATTGCGGAGCGCTTTATCGGCATCCGCGACGGGCTCGGGCTGAAGCTTTGCATCGAGGCGGAGCTTGACGAGATCCGCTCGCGCATCGAAGCCGGCACGACGCCGGACTTTGCGGCAAGCCGCGGCGAGTATCTGAACGCGAAGCTTTTGTCCGCCTATCTCGGCTTTGATTTTCTGGACGCGACGGAGCTCATCCGCTTCCGCGACGACGGTACGTTCGACGACGACGCGACCGCATTGCGCGCAGGGGTATTGACGGCGCACGAACGCGCGGTCATCCCGGGCTTTTACGGGCGCAGGCGGAACGGCATGATCCGCACATTCTCCCGCGGGGGCAGCGACATCACCGGCGCGATCGTCGCAAAGCTTTCGGCAAGCGACGTCTATGAAAACTGGACCGATGTTTCGGGCTTCCTGATGACTGATCCGCGGATCGTGCCGGACGCGAAGGTGATCGAGACCGTCACCTATTCGGAACTCCGCGAGCTATCCTACATGGGCGCTTCGGTGCTGCACGAGGACTCGATCTTCCCGGTCCGCAAGGCGCGCATCCCGATCCACGTTCTGAACACGAACGATCCGGAAGCTTCGGGCACGATGATCGTGCCGGACAGCATGGCGACCGACAAGGAGCATCAGCGGCCGATCACCGGCATTGCCGGGCGGCGCGGGTACACGGTCATCACGCTGACCAAGGACAATCTGCACAATGACCTCGGCTTTGCTTACCGGCTGATGGGCATTCTTGCGCGAAACGGCATCTCCGCCGAGCGCATGCCCTCCGGCATCGACACGATCTCGCTGGTCATCGACGACAAGCGCCTCATTGGCAGGATGGATCAGCTCTATCACGACATCATGGTCGAGTGCTCGCCGGACACGGTCGAGATCGCAAGCTGCATCGCCTTGATCGCCTCGGTGGGCATCGGTATGGTGCGAAACCCGGGCGTCGCGGCAAAGCTCTTTACGGCGCTGTCCGCCGCGGAGGTCAACGCGCGGCTGATCGATCAGGACAGCAACGAAATGAACATCATCGTCGGCGTCGAGCAGCGCGACTTCGAGCGCGCGGTCGAAGCGATCTACCGGGCGTTTGCGTAAAGGCGGGTTGACAAGAGAACAGCCATGCTCCGGGCGCGGACACATATACGGAATGAAAACTTCGTGATATAGTGTAAGTGGCGCGGGCGCGAAGCCGAGGGACGGTTTGGAGCGAGACTCCGCTTTAGAGAACATGGC
>JAEESS010000071.1 GCA_016286445.1 Bacillota bacterium | reverse complement strand
CGGTTGGTTCCGCAGTCGGCGCTTCGGTCGGTTTGGACGTCGATTCTTCTTCCGTAACCGGATCAGCCGGTACGACCGGCTCCGTCCTCATTCCGCACGCAAACATCGTCAGCGTCAGCACAAGCGCGAAAACAAGTACTCTGCATTTCTTCATATCTGTTTTTCTCCTTTTCAGATGACCGGAATTGCATGCCGTGCAGTCTCGTCCGGGAAAACGGCTCTTACGGCTCGACGACGATCGTCAGTGTCGCCATGACGCAGTTGTTCTTTTCCGCCGTGAGCGTAAAGGTCGTCGGCGCGCCGTCGGCAGGCGACAGCTCCGCCGTAAACACGCCCTCCTCATCCGCAGTCAGCTCCGTTTCGCCGAGCCGCACGAGCGCATCCGCCTCGTTCACCGTGAAGGTCAGCGCATATGCGCCGTTCTCCCCCGCCTTGACGCGAATGCTGCCGTCGCCGTCCGTTTCGTGCGCGGATGTGATCTCAAACGCAAGCGTCGGGAACGTGTAGTGCACGGACGGGCATGCGATCTCGCATACCGTACCGTCCGTCGTCGTGATCGTCACATGCGGCGTATAATCCGCTTCGGGCGTATCAACCGGAACGTTCGGGAAGTAGGTCTTGATCGGAACGTGGACCTTGCGATAGACCAGTTCGTCTTTCTCGTTGGTGAATTCGTAATCCGCCTGTCCGGGAAGCTCAACCTTCAGTGTCGCCCCTGCCGGGACCGCGGCGGTAATCCTGATCGTGTATCCGCCGTTCAGATCCTCGTACAGTTCGACCTCGGCGGCTTTCCAAAGCTCATAATCCTCCGGCTCGGCGGTCGGCTGCGGTTCCGGGGTCGGTTCTTCGGTGGGCTCGGCTGTCGGCACGGCGGTCGGCTGCGGTTCCGAGGTCGGTTCCTCGGGAAGCGTCTTTGCCGGTTCGGATGCTTTGCCGCATCCGAGCGCAAGCAGCAGCAAAACTGCAGCAAGCAGTGCAAGCGTTTTTTTCATAGAAATCTCCTCTCATTCGCTTCACATCGCGCACAGTATAGCATAATCGCGCGCACGGCGACAGATTTTTCGTATAATTTCACCGTTTGTTTTCATTCGATCGGCGATCTTCTCCGAGACAGACCGAAAACGCCGTCGGGATCGAACGGCTGCCGTCCGAGCGAACGAACGCCTTCACGCCCGCCCCCGCGACGTCCGCGGCGTACACGCGCATATGCCATTCGATGTGCGTAAACACATGCTTTGCGGAATATACGGACAGATCGCCCAAAGGGTGCAGCCCGTGCGCTGTCATCCACCGCATCGCCTCCCCGGTCGAAAGCGTGCCCGCTTCGTTCGGAAGCTCATAAAGCCCCGCCAAAAGCCCCTTGTCCGGACGCTTCAGCAACAGCGGCGCGCTGTCGCTGTACAGTGCAAAGACCGTCCGGTCCTCAACCGCTCGCGGTTTTTTCGGCGCCTTGTTCGGAAGGAGCCCCGCCGTGCCCGCGGCGCGCGCCCTGCAGATCTCCCGCAGCGGACAATCGCCGCACTGCGGCTGTCCGTTCGGCACGCAGACGGTCGCGCCGAGCTCCATCAGCGCCTGGTTGAACATGCCGGGATCCGAAGGCATGACGGCTTTGAGTTCTTCAAACACACGCGCTCTTACGGCGGGATCGGCGACGTCGGACGGGTCGTTTTTAAACCTTGCGTACACGCGCAGCACGTTTCCGTCGACGGCAGGCTCGCGCTCGCCGTATGCGATCGACGCGATCGCGCCCGCGGTGTAGCTGCCGATCCCGGGCAGCGAAAGGAGCGTTTCATAGCGGTCCGGCATGCGTCCCGCAAACCGTTCGCAAACGATCTCCGCCGCTTTTTTGAGATTCCTTGCGCGCGAATAATAGCCGAGCCCCTGCCAAAGCAGATTCAGCCGGTCGTCGGAGACTGCGGCAAGCGCCTTTGCATCCGGCAGCTCTTTGAGAAAGCGCTCATAATACGGGATGACAGCCGCAACGCGCGTCTGCTGCAGCATGATTTCGGAAACCCAGATCGCGTACGGATCGCGCGTGTTCCGCCACGGCAGATCGCGGTGATGACCGGGATACCAGTTCATTAAAAGATCGACATATTCCATGCGGAAAGTATATCATACCGCAAGGGCTTTTGCAAAGGGTTCGTCCCTTGACTTTGCGGGGCGGAACGGATATACTCGTAAACAGCGAGGCTTCCCCTTGAGGGGAAGCTGCCGCCGAAGGCGGCTGATGAGGTGTCTCCTTGATTGCGAACAACACCTCATCCACCGCAAGCGGTCCCCCTTCCCCTCAAGGGGAAGGCTTTTGGATCCGCTGTGATTCATTCAATCCGAGGTAACAGCTATGAACGAAAACGAAATCAAAGAACAGGTCAAAGAAGCGTTCGGCATTCTGATGAACGCGGCAAAGCCGGAAAAGGGCGCGCTTCTCGTGCTCGGCTGCTCAACGAGCGAGATCGTCGGCAAGCGCATCGGCTCGGGCTCCAGCGAGGAAGCGGCGAAGGCGGTGCTCGACGCGCTGCTGCCGCTCGTTGAAGAAGCGGGGCTCGACCTTGCGGTGCAGGGCTGCGAGCACATCAACCGCTCGCTGTGCGTAAGCCGCGCGACGATGAAAAAGTACGGGCTCCAGCAGGTCTGGGTCAAGCCGTGGCTGCACGCCGGCGGCGCCTGCGTGACCGGCGCGTATGAGCGCATCGAGGACGCGGTCATGGTGGAAAACCTGAACGGACAGGCGACCCTCGGCATCGACATCGGCGACACGCTCATAGGCATGCATCTGCACTGCGTGGCGGTTCCGGTGCATAGTCCCCTGCGGCACATCGGCGAAGCGAACCTTGTGATGGCGTTTTCGCGTCCAAAGTATGTGGGCGGACCCAGAGCACAATATGACAACGTACCGATAGGTTCCGACGCGCATGCGCAGCGGAAAACAGCCGAGTGATCCGGCGGCGGATCATTTGCGGCGAAAAGCAACTATCATCTCATTCCGTAAAAAAGGGCGGACACCCTTTTTTATTTTGCACGCCGTCAGTGAATGATTTTGCAGGACGGGATCAGGGAATGCAGTTCGTTAATCTGATCGTTCCCGACATTGATTGCATAAATTGTCAGCTGCTTGAGATTGGTCAGCCCGAACAGCGGGGAAATATCGGTGAGCTGACTGAAAACGAGATATAGATTTGTTAGATTCGTCAATCCGCTCAAGGGTGAAAGATCGGCAACCTTCTCGGAAACCAGCGACAGGTTCGTCAGCTTCGTAAGCTCGCTCAATACGGCGATGTCGTCAATCTCGGTATTGCCGATCAGATTCAAGTCAGTAAGATTGCTGAGCCCCCGCAGCGGACTGATATCGGTAATGCCGTTTTCGCGCAGATCCAGAACCGTGAGATTGATCAGGCTTTGCAAGGCGGAGATGTCATCGATCTGATTCTGATGTAATTGAAGCTCTGTCAGGTTCGTAAGTCCGCTTAAAGGCGTAAGGTCGCTGATTTGATTATGCTGCGCGGAGAGGATTGCAAGATTGCCGCATTCTCTCAACGGAGAAAGATCGCTGAGCTGATTGGTGTCAAGCGAAAGCTCCGTCAAATTTGTCAGACTGCTCAAGGGCGAAAGGTCCCTGATCTGATTGGATTTGAGCTCGAGCTTTTCCATCAGCGGGAGATTGCTCAACGGCAAAAGGTCGCTGATCTGATTTTCGCCAAGCGTGAGCTCCTTAAGACTGCGGAGTTCACTCAAAGGCGAAAGATCGCTGATATGGTTTCTTCTGAGTCCGAGACTCTGCAGATTTGTGAATTCGGCGAGCGGTGAAAAATCGATGATGCGGTTGTCGGAAAGATCAAGGACCGGGATATCCTTGAGCGCAAGCAGCTTGGAGATATCGGTGATGACATTGTCGTTCAGGCAGAGTACGGCAAGATCCGGCATCTCCTCAAAAACAGGCAAATTCAGGATGTAATTTCTTCCTGCGTTCAATTCCTTCAGTCCGAAAAGTCCGACCAGCGGAGAAAGATCTTCTATTTTGTTCTCGTAAAGATTGAGTTTTTTCAAATTGACAAGCTTGCTCAAGTAAGAAATTGTGCGGATATCATTATGGCTCAAATCCAATGTCGTCAGCTTGGTCATGTTGCCTACCGCTGAGATGTCGGTGATATAATTGTTTTGCAGATATAACTCCGTCAGCTCCGTCATGCCCTCCAGGCCATCCGTGCTCGCGATTTTGGCATTGCCGGAAAGATCGAGATATGTCAGCTTCGTAACGTCACGCAGCGCTTTGACGTATTGGATGGCATTGCCGTGCAGATCCAGCTCTGTCAGGTTAACAAGCGTGCTCAAAGGATCCGTCTTGACAATCTTATTGCACGAAAGGTCAAGCTTTGTAAGCTCCGTCATTCCGCTGAGCGCAGAGATGTCCCTCACAGTATTCTGATTCAGAAACAGTTCTGTTAGATGGGTCATTTCGCTCAGCGCAGAAATGTTTTTGATCTGATTCTGCGAGAGATCGAGATACGTCAGGTTCGTGAGCCCGCTCATCGGGGTGACGTCTTCGATGCGGTTGTCAGAAAGATCGAGATACGTCAGGTTCGTGAGCCCGCTCAATGCGGAAATGTCTTCAATCCGATTATCGGAAAGGTCAAGGAAGGTCAGATTGACAAGTCCGCTCAATGCGGAAATGTCTTCGATTCGATTGTCGGGAAGGGCAAGGTGCGCCAGATTGACGAGCCCGTTCAACGGAGAAAGGTCTTTGACCGCGGTTCCCTTCAGCGTGAGTTCGGACAGATTATGAAGTCCGCTCATCGCGGCAATTCTCCAGACGCTTTGGCTGTTGATCGTAAGGCTCGTCAGGTCGGGAAGGTATTCCAACACCCCAAGTGCCTGGATCGCGTTCCCTTCCAGGGTCAGATGCTGTAGCTTTGATAACCTGTAGATCGGGAAAATATCATTGACGCTTTCGCTGCGAATGGTCAGCGAAGTGAGATTCTGCAGCATCCCGATATCGGAAAGATCGGTCAGCTTGTCGCTGTCCAGCGTCAGTTCTGTAACGGCAAGAAGATCCGATTCGTAAATCGGGTCATACATCTGCATGCTGTCCCGGAACACCTTTTCAAATTCCGGGTTCAAAAACGAAACGGCCGGCTCTTCGGTTGGTTCGGGCGTCGGTTCGGGCGTTGGTTCGGTCATCAGATTCAACAGTCCGGAACAGGCAGTAAACAGAAGCATGATAAGTGCAAGCGATACCGTCAAAATGGTCTTCATAAAAGAACACCCCCCGCGAAAGCATGGATTATAATCAGTATACCATATGCGTCTGTCGAAATAAAGAGATGTTTACAAAGTAATATGTCACAAAATATATCGGAATAATTGAAAAAAAACCTTTGCTATTCAGCGCGGAATAGTTTATACTTATAGGGATGTCCGGATTCGGGTCTGTGGTTGCAAGTCGATGCCAGTCGCAGGCGAAACGATCCACATAAGCGGGCCAAAGCGTCCGTGAGCATGGTGCGGCTTAGAAGTAAGTCCGGCCGGCGGTACTCCGTCGAGAGGGGCAGTAGTGGGGAGCAAGGCTTATGAGCGAACCCTCCTGCCGGCGAGTGTGGGGGCAAAGACCAGGTCAGCCGAAATCGGAGATCAAAATCCAGCAAATATCGAAGGGAAACAGAAATCATCATGTACGAAGACAGAACACTGGTTTGCAGAGACTGCGGCAAGGAATTTATTTTCAGCGCGGGCGAGCAGGAATTTTATGCAAGAAACGATTTCAAAAACGACCCCGTCCGCTGCCCGGAATGCCGGAGAGCACGCAAGAACGCCGCGCGCAATCAGGGCCGCGAAATGTTCGACGCGGTCTGCGCCTCCTGCGGCAAGCCCACGAAGGTGCCGTTCCAGCCGAGAAACGACAAACCGATCTATTGCTCGGAGTGCTTTGCAGCGCGCCGCGGCAGATAAGAACGAAACCCGACACAAAAGCGGACAGCTTCGGCTGTCCGCTTTTATCGGTTTTCAAAGATTGTCCGTTCGATTCAGCGTCTGGACAGATAGGCAATGCCGCCGGTCGCCGCAACGATCGCCACTGCGATCAGCGTAATAATCAGGGCGAGCGCAAACACGCACCAATAGGACCGCGCGTAATTGCGGCGGTTGATATTGCTGTCGCTGAAAGAGAAAACGATCAGACAAATGAAGCCGACAATCGGAATTGCGAACAGCAGGGTATACCCGAAATATGCCCATGCGCCCAACGGACGGAATCGTTCCGGAAGATCGCTCTCCGTGATCTGTCTCTGCTGGATGACGATCGGCTGCGTCGCCGGAACCGTCCGATCCTGTTTTTCCTGTGACGCGGATTGACCCGCTCCCTGATCGTTTTTTGCTCCGCAGTAGGGGCAAAACACGACGCCATCATCGACTTTCTTTCCGCAATTGGAACAAAACACGCTTTTTCCCTCCTTTGATTCAGCCGCAGCTGTTCTGCTGAAATTTTACAAAAAAGCTTGCATCCTGTCAATATCGGATCCGAAATCGACAAAAATGCGGGATCGGTCGATTTTTTCCTCTCCGGGCGATACCGTTTGCGCGTTTTCAACGTCTTTATAGGTGAACGGCCGTGAAAAACCAAGGAGAAACCTTATGAATGATGTAACCGAATTCTTCAACACCGTATACGACGCAACGTTTCGCGAGCTGATGCGTTGCTGTCTTCTGAAGGTGCCGATCGAGGACGCGCGT
The DNA here is from genome assembly GCA_016286445.1 of Bacillota bacterium. GTDB lineage: Bacteria > Bacillota > Clostridia > Christensenellales > CAG-138 > UBA3792. Next base: position 5,105 of record JAEESS010000071.1, on the reverse strand, counting down.
GATCTTTTGCAGAACACCTATGCGCAGTTCTACCGCACGCTTTTGAAGAAGGGCAGCAGCGCGATCCGCGATCCGAAGGCGTATCTTGTTACGGTCTTAAAGCACGAGATCGCAAGCTACTACCGATCCGGCGCAAAGCGAAAGACGGTTTCGCTCGAAGTGCTTTCCGATGAACCGGACGACGTGTCCGTCGAGGACCTGAGCCTCGATCACGCGGCGATCGGCGACATTCTGGAGCGTCTGAAAAGCGAGCCGGAGCTTACGCAGCGCATGTTCATCCTGTATTACGGATACGGCATGAAGCTCGGCGACATCGCAAAGGAAACGGGCACGTCGGCGGTCGTTGTGAAAAGCAGGCTCGCCCGCGTGCGCAGAAAACTCAGAACATCCTTCGGAGAGGAGAATACCCTATGAAAAACACATCCGAACAGCTCCTGTCCTTTGCGGAAAACGAGCTGATGCAAAAGGAATCCATTCGCCGCGCGGTGCTTTCCGAAGCACCCGCGAAACAAAAGAAGCCGGTCGCGTGGACAAGGATCCTGCTGCCGATCGCGGCCTGCCTGGTGCTCGCCGTCGGCGTCGTCTTTGCGATCCCGTCCGCGAGAGCCGAGGTCCTTTCGTGGTTCGGCGTATCGCGACCCGCGGATTACCTGACGACGGACCCGAGCGAACGTCCCGACGTTCCGGAGCTCGATTCGCTGATCGCGTCGCCCGCCGCAAACGAGGACGTCGTTACGATCCCGATCGACCGCACCGATTCCGAGGCGGTCAACAGCGAAGGCGCGATGAAGGTCTCGGCATTTCTGCACGAGAACTGCGACGTCGAGCTCGGCGATGCCATGTTCGACGGGAAAGCCCTTTACCAGACGATCCGGCTGAACGGACTTTCCGGTCTGTACCTTTTGGAGCATTGGACCGGCAGCCGCACGATGGCGGTTCCCGTCGATCCCTACGCGGTGTGGGGATTGTATGAGAACGGTCCCGAAGAGGAATATCTCAGCGGCGAAAAGACGCTGTATGAAATGCCGGAAAGCTGGATCATGTACGAGATGCCGGACGGTACGCGCTTCGGCGGCATGCTCGATCTGACTTCTTCGATCGACGGGCATCTGGACCATTTGGAGGAATTGGGACTTCTTGTCGAAGATCAGACGGAAGAGCAGAAACAGGCGGTCGACGCGGAAAACCGCGCGTACCTCGAGCAGAACGGTCTGATGGCGGCTGCCGAGATGTTCCCGCGCGACTGCGACTATGAAAAGTACCTTGATGCCGACGGCAATCTGACGGCGAAGGTGTATTACGTCGTAAAGGTTATCGAAGAGGACCGCGGCGACGGCAGCTATGTCCCGGATACCGAGCTCTACAACGCGCTGCTCGGCACGATCACGGTCAATATGAAGGCATATCAGAACATCGAAGCGAGTCACGTCGACAGCACGGATAAGGTCGTATGGGGCGCGGAAACGACAACGATCCACAAAATAGACATCGACTTCAACGAAACCAATGACAAGCTGTCGTTCATCAAGCACCGCGTTTCGATGGAGGACGTGACGATGACCTTGGAAACGGAAAACACCGTCGTCGACGCGCTCGGCATCCGCAACCTTTCGGTGCGCATCCGTACGCCCGAATCGTGGACAACGTCGGAACGCGAAGCGCTTGCGTACTCGCTTTCCTTCAAGATCCTGCTCAACGGAGAAAGCGGCGACTGGTATGCGCAGGCCCATAACTGCAGCGTGCAGGAGGACGGCTCCATTCTCTGGCTCGCCGGCAGCATCGATGGAATCCCGTACGATCTGCTGAAGACGGTCAAGTCGATCACGTTCGTGCCGGCGCTGACCTCCGTGGAATCGATCGTGCTGCGCCATTCGGATTCCGAACCGGATGAGGTTCTGGATCCCGCATACGGCGAGCTTGTGTGGAGCAAGCCCCATCTCAACGGATGGAACAACGAACACACGCGCACCGAATACCCGCAATACGCGATCACGCTGCATGTGAACTGAATCCGTAAATGACGAAAGCGCTTCCCGCAAAGGAAGCGCTTTTTGTGTATCAGACGGAATAATCCAAATCAATCCGTCAAATTCAGCGACATGCGCGGTGAATTTGACACCTTGCAGTTTCCGCCGCCCGGTGCAGCTTGTCTGCATAGGCGGGAACTGAAAACCAGTCTGTTGAAAACTTGTTTTCGACAGACTGAATTAATAGAATGTCGCAACCGGCTGCTCCGGTTCGGTCGCGGGCGCAAAGGAATGCACCGAAAGGACCGGACCCTTTTTGCCGTAGATGTTCGAGAACTTCACGTTGATCGTGCCCTCGACGATCCCCCAGCTCTTGTGCTTGACGGACTTTGCCATGTCCCACTTGCACACGAGCGGACAGTAGGCGATGTCCGCCTCGCAGCAGGTCATGATGTGCCGTCCCGCAAGGAACGTGTCCTTCGGCATGCGCATGTTGTTTGCGCAAAGCCCCTTATAGCGGACCGTCTTGCCCTCGTACTTTGCGGGCTCGTCGACCAGATCGCGGTAAAAGAGCGCGTAGTCCTTGTCGTCGATCTCGACGACGTCGGCGTTCAGATCGAACGGCAGCGGATCCTCGATGTCGTCCTCCACGCTCGTGCCGTCGGTGAGATCATAGACGATCTGCGCCCCGCGGGAGATCCCGCGCACGAGCTTGTGCAGCTCCATTCTGTCCTGCTCCGGCTCGACGCGCGTGAAGATTACGAGCTCCGCGGTGGTCAGCTTGTCCACGACGAGTTGCCGCATGTTCGCGTTGAACGCCGCAATCGTCGAAGCGTCGACCATCATCGTCTCCTGCGCGATGCCCCAGTTGTCCGGCAGGCGGTCAAAGAGATCGTTCATCTGCCACATGCCGTTGTACTCGATCATGACGCGCGTTGCCGCCGCCTTGCGCTGCCACAGCGAGAGGTTCGCAGGCGTCAGCTCCGCAGGGCTGTCGACCGTGTGGATCGTGACGTTGTTGATCGAGAAGCGCGAAGGCACAAGCTCCTCCTCGCCCTCCTCGCACAGGATGACCAGCGTGCGCTGCCCTTCGTTGAAGCCGGGATCCTCGAGCATCGACTGCAAAAACGTCGTCTTGCCCGCGTCGAGAAAGCCCGTGAATAAGAAGACCGGAAGCATCATGGCCGCTTACTCCGTAAAGAGCGCCTTCAAAGCGTCTTCGTTCATCTTCGAGCCGATCACGCACAGCCGCCCGATCACGCCCGCAGGACCTCTGCGGATCTCGACCTCGCCGGGAACATGGTCGAAGTGGATCCACTTCTCGCCGTCCGCCGCCGGGACCACGCCCTTTGCGCGCAGCACCGTGCCGTAGGTCGCCGCATCGTCGAGCTTTGCGATCTTATTACGGATCTCGTCTTCGGTGAAGCGGTGCATCGTCTCAACGCCCCAGCTAGAAAACACCTCGTCCGCGTCGTGTCCGTGGTGATGGTGATGATGGCATTCGCATTCCGGATCGTCGCACTCGTCCTCATCGTGGTGGTGATGGTGGTGTTCGTGCTCCTCGTCCTCATCGTCATCGTCATGATGGTGGTGATGGTGCTCGTGCTCCTCGTCATCATCGTCATCGTCATGATGGTGGTGATGGTGCTCGTGCTCCTCGTCATCGTCATCGTCGTCATGATGGTGATGATGATGGCATTCGCATTCCGGATCGTCGCACTCGTCCTCATCGTGGTGATGATGCTGCTCCGCCTTCAGCGCCTCCATGTGCGCCTTCAGCGTATCGCGGCTCTCGATCGCCTTGACGAGATCCGCGCCCGCAAGCGAATCCCACGGCGCGGCAACGACCGTCGCCTCCGGGTTCAGCTCGCGCACCATATCGAGGACCTCCTTCAAGCGCTCTTCGGAAACGTCCTGCGAACGGCTCAGAATCACGCAGTCCGCGGCTTCGATCTGGTTCACGTAGAACTCGCCGAAGTTCTTGCGGTAGACGCGCGCCTTCTTGGCGTCGACGACCGCGATGCAGCTATTGATCACAACGTCGTCGGTGAGGACGCCGCTGACCGCGCGCTTGACGTCGGAAAGCTTGCCGACGCCGGACGGCTCGATGAGGATGCGGTCCGGATGAAACTCGTCCAGCACCTTTTTGAGCGCCTTGGAAAAGTCGCCGACGAGCGAGCAGCAGATGCAGCCGGAGTTCATCTCCGTGATCTCGATGCCCGCTTCCTGCAAAAACGCGCCGTCGATGCCGATCTCGCCGAATTCGTTCTCGATCAGCACGAGCTTTTCGCCGTTGAATCCGTCCGCGATCAGTTTTTTGATGAGCGTCGTCTTGCCCGCGCCCAAAAACCCGCTGAAAATATCGATCTTTGTCATATTGATTCTGTCCTTCTTTCCCTGCGGGGATGCCCCGCCTGTTTTCGCTTGTTATCCTATCACACTTTTTCAATTTTGCAAGGGCTGTTTTGTGGACTTTTTGTGAGATTCTGTTCATGCGGCTTTGCCGCAATTCACGTTCCCGCAGGGAACAATTCATGGCGAAGCCAATTCATGTCCGTCAGGACAATTCATGTTCGCAAGAACAATTCATTCGTAGGGGCGGATATCATCCGCCCGTCAAAACAGCGGAACGGGAAGATAATATCTTCCCCTACGATTAACCGTCTTCTTATTCAATCCTTCTTCCTTAACCCGAACCGCACGTTGAGCGCGTCGGTCGGGCATGTACGTGCGCAGCGGCCACAGCGGATGCACTCCGCGGAATTGAACTGTTTCCTCGGATCGATGCCCATCGGGCAGACCGTTTCACACTTGCCGCAGTTCACGCACTTGTCCGGCTCGTAATCGAGATGCGTAAGCGCGATGCGGTTGAACATGCCGTAGATCGCACCGAGCGGGCACAGATACCGGCAGAACGGACGCGAGATGAGCAGCGACAGAAGAAGGATCGCAAGCAATACGCCGATCTTCCACCAGAAGAGGAAGCCTGTTTGCGCCGCAAGCTTTGAATCCGCAAGCACCAGCGGGATCCCGCCGAACAGCGTGCCCGACGGACACAGGAGCTTACAGAACCACGGCACGAGCACGCCCCTGAACGCGGACAAAAGCGGCAGCCCGATCACGAGCACGCCGAGCACG
>JAEESS010000108.1 GCA_016286445.1 Bacillota bacterium | reverse complement strand
GTGCCGCCGAGACGTTCGCCCCAGTTTTTCCCGGGATGAGGCGTGCCTGCGACCGCCGGATCCAGACAGGTGTAATTCGTTTCGGCGTTCGGTCCGAAATACTGCCAGTTGTAGCTGAGCCAGGGTTTACCCTTTGCCTCCTCCATGAGCACGCCCTGCTGCGCGCCCTGATACGTGGCCATTTTGGCGCCGATGCCGACGGAGGAGCCCATCAGACTGCTGAGACGGGAATACGCGATCTCACGTTTTGAAAGGCGGGTATTGAGCGCTCTTCCCTGTGCGTCGTGATGCCGTATACCGATGCGGTCCATCACGGATTGTTCCACATAAAGCGACTGCTGCGAACGCTGACTGTCCGGCAGAGAAGGCTTGAAGAAGGCGGTCTGCCGGTGTTCTCCTTCGCCGCGCTGAAATCTATGGACCTGGTTGATCGCACCGTGCCCGCCGGCACCGACAAGCTCGCTGCTGCTGAGGGTCGTGCTCTGCCGCTTCCTGTTGACCCCCTGGTCGATCATTGCGCGCCTGAGCAGGTCGTTTACGAGTCGGAGGTGATCTGATTTCTGTTTCAACTCGGCCTCGCTGAAACTGCGGAAGTTTTCAATGATCTCTTCCTGAAGCACATTTTTGTATTTGGTAAGGCCGTCGATCACGCCCGCGTAGGCGTTGCCCATCATTGCGTCAAAAGCTGCCTGCCCGCCGATATGCCGACGGTTCCCGGTGATCACCGCGATTCCTTTCATTCCACGCAAAACGCCCATAAACGCGTCCCTGTGGCGCGGGTCGGGGTGTCTCAGATTTTCCATCCCGAGGAGGAACCCGACGCCGTTCGCCGGGAGCAAACGTTTTTCCCCCGGAGCGGAAGTAAAGCCCCATGGGTTGGGATTCGTTGGGTTCGGCGCCTGAAGACGCTGCGGCGCGGCAGCCGGAGGCGCGGAATCGTCCTGTGAAGACGCATGACCCTGCGCCGCGGAGAGCGATGCCGGAGCGGAGCCCGCCGGAGCCGATGAACCGATCTGCGAGGACGCGCTGCCCTGCGGCACGAAGCCCGGCGCCGGAGCGGAACCCAACAGAATTGCCGAATCGGCCTGCGAAGACACGCTGCCCGGAGGAGGGGAACCTGCCGGCGAAGACGCGCTGCCCTGCGGCACGGAGCTCAACGCCGAAGCAGAACCCGCCGAAACTGCCGAACCGATCTGCGAGGACGCGCTGCCCTGCGGCACGGAGCCCGAAGAGGAAGATACGGATGACTGCGGTACGGAACCCATGGACGGCGGAGGCGGCATGGAACCTGATGAGGAAGATACGGACGTCGGGGAAACGGATCCGGACAGCGAAGACGCGCTGCCCGACGGCGCAGACCCGGACAGCGAAGATGCGCTGCCCGAAGACGCCGAACCGGATTGCGAACCCGCGTCCGCTTGCTGCGTTTTCTGCTTTTTCGGGGTCTTCAGCCCTGCCTGCATGGGCGCGGCGACGGGCGCCGCGCCGACGGGGGAGAGCGACGCCGAAGGCGGTACGACGGTTTGCCCGGCGGCCGCCATTGCGCCTTCGCGGTCCGCTTTTGTCTCCAGGGCATGATCGTTCAGAAAGCCGCTGCCTCTTGCTTCGCCTCTTGCCTGGCTTATGACATGGCTGATTTCATGGCCGAGGAGCGCCTGACCGCCGAAGCTTGTAAAGTCCAGCATGCCCGGCGCAAAGGCGATATCCGAGCCGCGGGCGACGGCTCCTGCGCCGGCGTCGGCGACCGTCCGGCTTTCATAGAGTTTCACGGCGGAAAGATCCGTTCCGAAAGCGTTCTCCATCTTTTCGCGCATGGCTCCGGGCAGATCGACCCGACGGCCCATCTGCGCCTGCGTTGGCTTTACGACGCCGGAACGCAAAGCGTCCAAAGACGGCTGCTGCGCGGTCGTCTCCGTATGCTGCGCAGTGTTATCCGTCCGTTTGCGGTTGTCGTACACATAACTCATTCGGACTTGATGCCTTTCGAGCGAATGCCGCTCATGCCGATGGAGGATCCCGGTCGGGCGAAAGACTGCGGGTCGATCGATCCGCAGCCCGGATCAATTTTCCTGTCGGATGGGGATCTCCGCATCCCGATGGGTATAGGGTTCGTAGTTTCCGTTGGTAAACCATTCCGCGATCGCTTCGACGCGGGGGGTTATGGGGGAGATATAGAATGAAAATCTGCCGCCGCTGCGATACCAGCACTGGTTGATCTGCGAAAGGATCAGGGTGCGGAAGCTGGTGAGCGGCGCTTCGGGACCGCGCCAGATGGAGCTCATGCAGAACACCCGGTCGCCGCTTTGAAAGCCCGCGACGAAGGCGACCGGCTTTCCGTCGGCGATCCATGC
>JAEESS010000011.1 GCA_016286445.1 Bacillota bacterium | reverse complement strand
AAGATACTTCTTGTTCGCTTTGAAGTACCGTTTCTCCTCGGCGATGTACCCCTTCTGCGACTTGCGCATTCCGTTCCGAAGAAGCTGCCGCACCGTGACCAGCGCGTGACCGTACACCCATCTGTGCACAAGCGCCGCATGCCGCGGAAACTGCCGCGCACAGCATTGCTCGACCTCGCGCGCTGCCTTCACGTAATCCAGCCGTTTCAGAGAGAATCCGCTCTTCATCGCGGAGCCGCCGTGCTGCCGGTAATGATAACCGACGAAATCGTCGATAAAGACGGTTTCCGCTTCGGAAAGCGTTTCGAACACAAACAGGACGTCTTCCCCGTAAGCATAGGGTTTGAAGCGGATATCGCCGATGCATTCCCGCCGGAAGATCTTGTTGTACGGACCGTACATACAATCCTTGACAAACCCGTTTTCAAAGAAGCGGGAAACGACGTCCTCCGTGCTGTAAGCCGCGGCTTCCAGCCGTTCGATCACGGTGCGGGTCCCGTCCGGCGCAATCCGGTCCAGCTGGCACGCGGCGATCCCGGCGCCGGACCGGCCGAGATCGTCCGTCAAACGTTCATACAGGTCCGGCTCGATCCAATCGTCGCCGTCGACAAAGGAGATATACGCGCCGGTCGCATGCTCGAGTCCGAGGTTTCTCGCCGAGGACACGCCGCCGTTTTCCTTGTGCAATACTCGAATGCGGCTGTCCTGCCGCGCATATTTCTGACAGACGTCCAGGCTGCCGTCGGTCGATCCGTCATCCACAAGAATCAGCTCAAAATCCGCATAGGTCTGCCGTAAAACGGACTCGATGCAGGCGGGCAGATACTGTTCCAGATTACAGACGGGTACAATGATGCTCAGCTTGCCGCGCTCCTTCATCGCCCGCCTCCTTTCCGATCGCGTACCGCCGGACCAAAAGCCGATACAGCGGCTTTGCAACGCGGAACAGCCGGAACTCGATCCGCTCCTTTCGCCTGAGCCATCCGGAGACCCCGGCATAACGCTCCCGTACGTAGGCCGTGCATTCCCGCGTCTTCTCGGCATAGTTTTTTTCCTCGCCGCCGGCATACAGTGCGCGCAGCACGTTCATCCGTGCCCGGAAGCAGTAAACCTTTGCTGTCTCAAGAAGCTCCGGACGATGCGCTTCGATCAGCTTCAGCGCGGCGTCCTTTGCTGCGATTTCGTCAAACCGGCTCTCGCGGAAGGCCGATCCTGTGATGGAATCTTCGCGGATACGGTAATGATAATACGGCGCGTTCAGGATTACGCCTTTTTTGCAGCGCGTCAGATATTGAAGATTGAAGATCAGATCCTCGCCGTGGATCATCCCTTCCGGAAAGCGCAGTTCTCCGATCCGTTCCCGCCGGTAGAGCTTGCCCCACGCGGCGTTGCTGAGCCTGCCGAATACTTCCTCCCACAGCGCTTTTTCGGTCAGGAGCTCGCCCCTGCTCTCCGTTTCCGTTTTTGGAATCGCTTCGTCTCCTGCAAACCGCCGGTACCCGCAGATCGCAAGATCGTATGCGTCCGAACAGATCGCATGCTCCATGCTTTTCAGCATCCCGGGGTCGATCTCATCGTCCCCGTCGACAAAGCAAAGGTATTCGCCGCGCGCGGTTTCCAGCCCTGCGTTTCTCGCGTCGGACAGCCCGCGGTTCTCCTGATGAACGACCCTGATTCTGTCGTCGATCGCCGCATAGCGATCGCAGATCTCCCCGCATCGGTCGGGCGAACCGTCGTCGACGAGAATGATCTCGAAATCGGTGACCGTTTGCGACCGGATGCTCTCGACGCACCGGTCAAGATACGCCTCCACCCGATAGACCGGGACGATCACGCTGATCATATCGACGCCTCCTTCTGCTTTCGATCCGGCTCCCGAAGACCGAACGCTTCCTCGAGATACGCCCGCGCCTTTGCCCGTTCCCCGCAGATCACCGTCTCCGCGTCTTTCATCACGGGCGGCACGGAAATCTCCCGCGCATCCGCCGCAATGCCGTTCCGTTCCGCGCCGAACCGGGTCAGAAGGTCCCGGATACGCGCGTCCGCCATTCCGTCGATCGCAAGGAACGGCTTGCCGAAAATCAGCGAAAACGCCGTCCCGTGAAACGACGAGGTCAGCACCAGCGCCGCCCGGTCGATAAGCGACAGGAAATCGCACGGACCGGCGTCATAAAGCTTCACAAACGGATTCATCCAATCGTTTTTGTTCCGATATCCTGTGATCACGACCGGAAGACCGAGCTGTTTTGCCGCCCGCTTTGCAAGCCGGATCTGCGCCTTCGAAGGCTCCAGGCAGTAAAACAGGATATAGCGGTGCGGATAAGGCTCGCTTTCGAGCTTCCGCCATTCTTCCGCGGAAAGCAGAAACACCGGATCGGGCATCAGCGCGATGCGATCGGCATCCGTGAACGCGCCGAGCGCGTCGCGGCTCTGCGTTTCCCGGACCGAGACGGACGCAAACGCTCTGAGCAGACCCGCATACCGTTCCGCGTCGAACCGGCTCCGGTCGATCGGCAGGGGACCGAGACTCGCGGCGTACGAGATCTTTTTTCCGCCGCAGCCATCGAACAGATACGCGTAACTGAAATCCTTTGCCCGGACGTTCCAGACCTGATCGCTGCCGGAGAGCAGCACGTCGAAGTCCGCCGCCCGTTCCGGCAAAGCGGAAGGGTCGGAAAACGGCTCCGTCACAAAAAGCCGCTCCGCGATAAACCGTTCGAATTTGTCGTGCTGCCGGTCGATTTTCCTTTTGTACGGAAGATACATCAGCCGCTTCACGACATTCTTGGGGGAATCCGCTTTCGGCGGCAGGTACAGCGCCTGCTGTTGTGCGCTGCGGAAGCCGATGATCCGGTATTCACAGGGGATGCGATGCTGTTGGAAAAGGTCGACGATGAACTGCTGCAGCGCATACGCCTGCAGTACGGATCCGTAATTATGCGAACCGAAAAACGTCATTGTGCCGATCTTCACCGTTTCCCTTGCTCCTCCTTTATGATTCCCATATCCCGTTTTGATGCCGTTTCTTCAGGACCCTTTGCTTGATCCGAAGGCTTATGCACGGAAACAGATATGTCAAAACAATATTCCCCTTTGTCTTCACGGACACGTCCTTTTCCCGCATCACGCGGCAAAAATGCGCCTTGATCCCGCTCCGGATCCGCGAAAGGACCGCTTCGTCCCGCTCGTGTTCCTGCTTTGCCTTTGCGCGAAGATACAGGAAGGTCTTTAAAAGATTCCGTTCCGGGATATATGCCGATCCGGGCGCCTTCTCCCGATAGACCGCAAGCAGCTTTTCCTGCGCGTCCGCAAGCGAAAGCCCGCGTTTGATCGAAAGCTCCTCCCCGTCCGTTTTTCTGGTATAGCGGTACAGCGGTTCGGAAAGATACGCCGCGCGCCGCACGCCTTCGAGATTTTGTGCACAGAACAGCAGATCCTCGCATTGCAGCAGCGATTCGTCCAGCGGCACGCGGATCCGTTCCCGCTTAAAAAGCTTGTTCCAAAGATAGCCGCGCATGCCCTGTGAACCGAGAATCTCGCGGTAAATCGTTTCGCCTTCAAAGACCGCGGTCCCGCCGTCGCCCTTCTCCGGGATCGCGCCGTATTCCGTTTCGTGGATCACGCCGCATCCGGCAAGATCAGCGTCATGCTCCGAAAGGGCAAGGAGAAGCTTCCGGTACATATCCGGCTGGATCCGATCGTCGCTGTCGACAAAGCCGATGAATGCGCCCTTTGCCGTTCTCAATCCCGCATTCCGTGCCGCCGCCGCGCCGCGGTTTTCCGTACGGATCAAACGAATGTCCGTTTCCCGCGCAAGGCGATCGAGAATCTCAGGCGTTGCGTCCGTCGATCCGTCGTCCACGACGATCGTCTCGATTCCGATCTCGTCGGTCCTGTTTGCAAGGACGGACCGCACTACGCGTTCAACGGTCCGTTCCCCGTTGAACACCGGGATGATCACAGAGATCAGATGCTTGCTGCTTTTCTGTTCCGTCATCGCCGAACGCACCTCACAGATTGTCGAAGATCCACTGGAAATTGCCGATCCCTCCCGCATAGACGGAATAGATCCAGTAAAGAAACAGACCGACAAGCACCGCGTAGACCGTGATGTTTCGGGAGCGCTCATCCTCGATCAGACGGAACAGATGCACATAGCCGACGGTCACAGCCGCGCCGGTATAGATACCGATCCTGCCGAAATAGGTGCTTCCCATGCCCGCCAGCATCGAGAACGCATGGAAGAACAGCGTATTCATATAAAAGTTTTGTTCCCGGTTGAGATTGTCCTTCCGGCACAAAACAAGGTACAGGATCACCGGAACAAACGCAACGAGGATGCGGAATATGCTGACGCTTGCGGAGAGATACACTCTGTCAAGGTCCATCGTCTTATCCTTGACGCTCCCGATGACCGAGAAAATGAAATCATAGGAAAAGCGGATCACGATCGCGCCGATCGCCAGCAGCACAAGCTGTGTCACGTCCGCCTTCCGGTTGAGCAGGAAATACGGGATGATCATGACCGCCGCCGAAAAATGGAACATTGTCGCCGCGACAACGACCAGAATGTACTGCCACAGTTTTTTTTCAAGGACCAGCCGGTGTCCCGCGAACAGGATTGCCGCAGCGATATACTGCCGGATGCCGTTGAAGCCGCCCTGCCACTGTCCGAGGAACAGATAGAACAGCATGCTCAGCAGAAACGACGGGCTTATCCGGTAGATCGTCAGCACGTACAGTCCGATCGTGATGCACGCGGAGACAAAGATCAGCGTCTGATCGTGATCGAAGACAAGACGACAAAGCTTTGCGAGCAGCTCAAAGCCGCCGTTCTGGAGCGAAACGATGCTTTTGAATATCTCGCTCCAGTCATCGACAGTCCAATGGTAATACGCCATGAAATCCGTGCCGACCTGATACCGGAACCCGGAAACCGATATCAGGATCAGCGCAAGCAACAGCACCGAAACCGGCTCCGGGCGCAGATAAACCCGCCCGTTTCTTCCGTTCCGCGTCTTCGGAAACGCGTCCGCCATGCCGCCGAATACGACCGTAGCTGCAAAAACCGCCCAATAAACGATCGACATCTCAGGACCCTCCGAACCCGCGGCGCCGGTGCAGGAACCTGACCGCAAACATGGGTGTGCACGACTTCAGCACCGCCGTAACCGCAGGCTTCACGATCCAGCGCTTCGGAAATCCCAGAAGCCGGAAGCCCTGCGCCTTCAGCCGCACGACGTTCATCCGGTCCTTCGCCGTCCTGCGCTGCAGCGTTTCCCGGTTTTCCCGCACATTGTACAGCGCCTCCGGGATATTCTCGCCCCGGAACCCAGCATGGAAGAACCGGAACCACAGCTCCAGATCCTCCGCGCGTTCGGCGCGCTCGGAAACGGAATACCCGCCGAGTGCGTCATAGACGCTCTTATAGGTCATCACGGTTGCATGGAAAAACGGACTGCGTGTTTTCAGCGTCAGCTTGTCCGGATGCTCGGCTGCATGCCGGATGCCGTATGTGCCCGTCTCGTCAAAGCAACGCATATCCGTGCCGACAAGCTGTATGTCCGGATGCGCAAGAAGGTATTCCGTCTGCCGCAAAAACCGGTCCGGATGCGAGATGTCGTCACCGTCCATACGCGCGATCAGCTCGCCCGATGCAACCGAAAGACAGCGGTTCAGCGTATAGGCGAGCTTCTTGTTCGTTTCGTTCCGGATAAGAACGATCCGCTGCGGGTCCCGCTTTGCATAGGAATCCGCAATTGCGTACGTTCCGTCCGAGGAGCCGTCGTCGCATAGGATCAGCTCCCAGTTCGGGTACGTCTGCCTTAGGATCGATTCGATCGCTTCCGGCAGCGTCTTTTCACAATTGTAGACGCCCATGATTACGGACACCTTGGGACACTCCGTCATTCCGCTTCTCCGTCGAAATAGGCTTCAGCCAGTTCCTTTTGAACGTTCACATCCTTGTAGGGTTCGGCGGAACGGATCGCGTCCGCCGTGTAATCCTTCTCCCCGTCGAAAATCAACCGGATCCGCTGCGCAAGCCCGGTTACGTCGTTCGCGTCAGCCAGATATCCGTTTACGCCGTCGCTGATCAGCTCGCAGTGCGCTCTGTTGCGCGAAGCGACGACCGGCTTGCCGCAAAGCAGCGCTTCGATGACGTTCAGCGGCATTCCCTCGCGAAAGCTGAGGGCGAGCTCGGCGTCGCAGATCTTCATATACCGGTTCAGCTTTGTGGTATAGCCGAGAAACCGCACATGCGATTCCACGCCTTCCTGTCTTGCGAGCGCCTCAAGCACGCTTTTTTCGGGACCGTTCCCGGCGATCAGCAGCGTTGTGTCCGGATGCGTTTTCAAGACTTCCTTCAAAACGGCGATCGCCGTTTTCTGATTCTTGTTGGGCAGCAGCTCGCCGACGTTCAGCAGAATGTGTCCCGAAAGTCCGAGCTCCCGTTTGAGCTCCGTCTGCGTTTGTTCGTCCGCAGGACGGTATTTTTCGCTGTTCGCGCCGATGCTGTGCAGCCGGTATACCGGGCAGCGGAATTTCGACTTTGCAAGCGCATCATCCTCCGCATTGACCGTGAACAGCTTGTCCGTGCAGCGCGAGAAATGCTTTTCAAGCGGATAGGCCGTAAGCCAGCTCAGGCGCGAAGACCCGCGATAAAAATGAAACCCGTGCGCCGTATAGTAGATCTTTGTGCCGGACTTTCTGTATTTTTTTGCCGCAAGTCTTCCGAGCATGCCGCCGACGGGCGTATTGCAATGCACCACGTCATAGCGATTCTCCCGCAGGATGGCTTTGAGCTTTTTGTAAGCCCTCAGATTGCTCCGGCTGAACGGCGAGCGCGAAAACGGTACGTCGAACACGGCGTCCGGATAGATCAGTTCCAGTCCGTCCTTCTCGTCGAGATTGTTCCGCGCGGCAACATGGATCTCCCAGCCGCGCTCCTTCAGCAGCTTCATCAGCGGTTTATGAAACTGCCCGATATGGCTTTGTACCGTTGCAATCAAAAGTACTCGTTTCATCCGATCTCTTTCAGGTTTCTCAGGATCACGCCGTTCAGACGTTCCCGGTTTCCGTCGCCCGCAAAGCTGTTGTGCGGGGTGACGATGACGTTTTCCCGTGTCCAAAGCGGGCTGCTTTCCGGAAGCGGCTCCGGCTCGAATACGTCAAGAACCGCGCCGCCGATGTTGTCGATCCGTTCTTCCAGCGCGTTCTGATCCACGATCCCTCCGCGGGAAATGTTGACCAGAATCGCGTGCCGATTCATCAGATCAAGCCGTCTTGCGTCCATAATCCCGCGCGTCTCTTCGGTCAGAGGCAGCGCAAGGACCGCGACGTCCGCATTCGGCAGCAACCCGTCGAGCTCACCGATCGGGCGGATCGCATCAAAAGCTTTGTGTTCCCGCGCCTTTGTCGCAAGCCCGATCACGCGGCAGCCGAAGGCTCTGAACCGCTCTGCGCACGCCGTGCCGACGCTTCCGCAGCCGAGTATCAGTACGGTCTTTCCGCAAAGCTCTATAAGCGAGCGATCCTTTTCCCAGATCGCGCTTCTTTGTTTCGCATCAAATGCGCGCATCCGTTTATACAGCCAAAGCACTCCGCCCACGGCATACTCCGCCATCGGGATGCTGTATACGTCCTTCGCTGTGCGAAACGCAATGCCGCGCGCGCGCATATATGCCGTCGGTACATGGTCGAAGCCTGCAGACGTGATCTGCACATACCGGAGTTTCGGGAAACTTTCGATGGGGTGATGGGAAAACAGGTGATTGCCGATGACCCCTTCGACCCATGCCGCGGGGCATGGCAACGCGTCGTCTTCCCGTTTCAGGAAGGCGATCTCATGTCCCATAGCCCGTATCGCGGGAAGGGCTTCTTCGGCATATTGCCATGCGCCTGTGATCAGAATATTCACCGATTTCTCCTCACCGGTCCATCTCGGAAAGCACCTGCCGCACCGCAAGGGCAAGCGCTTCTTTGTTTTTCATAAAGTAACTGCCCTCGGGACCCTGCTCCCGAAGACGTTGTTCACATTCCGCTTCAAGCGCGCGAAGCCCTCGCATCGCCCGCGAGAACAGCTCCTCGATGACAGCGAGATCCCCGATCGTCTGAATATTGCAGAAGCTTCTCGAAAGGATCGCGCCGGTCGAGCCGAGCCGATAGTGCTCCCGAAGCACGATCTCCGCCGGAATGAGCCCGCGCCCGGGCGAGGCGATCCCGCCGATCCCGTAGGTTTTCCCATGGCAACGGAGCTTTTTGCAGATTTTCTCGACCGTGTCGTCGCTCATCGGCTGAAACAAAAACCGTTCATGATACGACAGCGACAGATCGTTGAGCCCGATATGGATCTCATCCGCCGCATCCGTTACGCCGGCTGTGTCGATCAGCTCCGCTGCCTCTGCGGTTTCCAGGAGAAGCATCGTTTTCACCCGTCCGTCGACCGCCTCCAGAAAGCGGCTTACCTCCGCTTCCGTTTTATAGTACGGCAGCATGACGATATCGGCGCCCGCTGCGATCACACGGTCGATCTCCTCTTCGGAGGCCGGATACCCATCCTCCTGCGTGTCGTGGATCGGATTGACCCGAACCAGCAGTTCGGAGCGGTCGATCACGCGACGGATCGAAGCGACGTCCCCGAAGGAATGCCGGTTCAGCGCAGTGTTCATGCCGTTCTGCCGCTGCGCCTTGCCGATATACTCCATATCCACGCAGATGCGATCGACGCCCGTGCCTTGGGCGATTGCGGCAATTTCCGGTCGATTTGTAATGTATATATATTTCAATGATTCTCTCCCCCTGTTTTGCGATCAAACCGTCGCGCCCTTGTTTTCGTTGCCCTTTCCGGAAAGCATGACGCCGACGGTCAGAAAAACGATCTTCAGATCCAGAGCAAACGAAACGTGATCTGCGTACCACACATTCAGACGCAGCCGTTCGTGCCATTCGAGTTCCCGTCTGCCGTGGACCTGCGCCCACCCGGTGATCCCCGGACGCACCCGAAACATCCGAAGCTGCTCCTCCGAATATCGGTCGATCGTCCACGGATGGTAGGTCAACGGCGGACGCGGTCCGATGAAGCTCATATCGCCGCGCAGGATGTTCCACAGCTGCGGAAGCTCATCGAGCGAGGTCGCCCGCAGGAACCTGCCGACCTTCGTGACCCGGCTGTCGTTCCGATCGCTGTAAACGCCGGATCCGGTGTGTTCCGAATTCTCCGCCATGGTGCGGAACTTGCAGATCCGGAAAATCTTCGCATCGCGCCCCAGCCGCTCCTGCCGGAAGACAGCAGGCCCTTTTGAGGTGCAACGCACGAGAATCGCGATCAAAAGAAACAGCGGGGACAGTACAAGAAGTCCCAAAACCGAAAACACGATATCCGAGATTCGTTTTACAAATGCCTGATACATTTTCCTGAGCCTATGCTTCAGCGCCGTGTCCCGCTTCTCTTTCTGTTTTTCTTCTTAGCATTCCCGTAGTAATACCCGTAACCGTACCCGTAATCGTACCGTTTCCGATCCAGCTTGCTCATGGTCACATTGTTTATGATGCAGCCGATCACCGGCGTCTGTGTCTGCTCCATCGTTCGCACAAGCCTTTGCAAACCGTCTTTTGTGATCTTGTTATACGCAAGGACCAGGATGCTCCCGTCACAGCGTTTCGCGATCTCCGCAGCGTCGATCACTGCGCCGATAGGCGGCGTATCGACGATCACCGCATCAAACTCTCTTCCCGTGTCCTCCATGAGTCGGTCAAATTCTTCCGACGTCAGAAGAGACAGCGGCGACTGCACCAGCTTACCCGCCGGCAGCAGATACAGATTCGGGATATCGGTCTGATAAATGACGCCGTCAAGTTCAGCCTGTCCCGACAGATAATGAGAAAGCCCGTTCTTGGTGTGCGTGATACCGTACCGGTTGATCAGGGTCGATTTTCTAAGGTCTCCGTCGATCAAAAGAACGGTCTTCCCCCGCTTTGTCATCCCATAAGCAATTCGGGTTGCCAAAAACGTTTTGCCGTTATTTGCATCGTGACTCGTGATTGCAATTCGCTTGATCTTCTTCCCCGCGAATGCGATGTTGGAACAAATTGCGTTGATCACTTCGTCCCCTGCGTAATCCAATGCCAAAGTCTGTCTGATCTCCGCAACGGGTCCTGAGTTGTTCGTTTCACCGCGATGCCTCTTCTCATAATACTCCGCATTCTCGCTTTGTTTGGGCAGCATGCCCAATGTTGCCAGTCCGGTCGCTTTTTCCACATCCTCGCCGGTCCGGATCTTGTTGTCGAGCAAAAACAGAAACACCAGCACGGCGATCGCCGCCAATGCACCGATGCCGGCAGCCTTCAAAATGATGCTTCTGAGCTTCGGCGTGACCGGGCTCGACGGGATCTGCGCGCTCTCAAGGATCTGCGGTTTCCGAAGCTCCATCTGTTTTTCGATATACGTCTGCACGACTTCGGAGTATGCGTCCGCAATCAGTTTCGCTTCTTCCGGATTGCCGGAGCTCACCGTGATATAGAGCAAGTGCGACCCCTTCGGATTGCTGACGGACACCGAATAGTCCGGCTTGTCCACGCCGTATTCCGAAAGCATCTTCTCCTTCACGGTTTTATGGATCTCTGCGATCTTGAAAACTTCCTGATAATCCACGGTCAATACGGAGCCGAGCTGCAGATCCGACATGGAGATGGTATTCTCTGATCCCGCAATATACAGCTTGGATGTGGCTTCATATACGGGTTTTACAAACAGCTTCGTATAGCCGCCCGCAAGCCCTGCGCAAAGAACGGCTGCGATCAGAACCCAGTAGATCTTGCCAAGCAGAAAATAGAACAGCGATTTCCAGTCGATCCCGCTGCTGTACCGCGAAGAATCGCTGCGCAGTTCACCCTGTTCCGAATACGTGCTGCCCTGATTTTGATTGCCGTTCGGCGTCATTCCATTCATCCTGAACCTCATTTTCTCTCTGTTTCAAACAATTATGTCCGCTCCGTACGAAAACACTGCAAATATCGATTCTCTTCGTACTTTATGACAGAAAACATTTCCATATATAATACATCGAAATCGTATAACTTGTCAATGTTGCGCTTTTAACACATTTTAGCACATTATTATAAAAAATCATTGGACTGTTGCGCTTTCACACGGACTTATTGGACTTACAGCTCATGTTTTCTGAATCGGATAGGGAGCTATCGTTCAGTCACGTGGAATAATATATTTTCGGAATTCTTTGCAAAAATCAGAATCTCGGCACGGTTATAGGTGAGGGGCAAAAATTCACAATCCCTCTCCTTGACAACCGAATAGCCAGTTTCGGGTAACAGCAGAATGATACTTCCGCGTTGAACGCTTCACAGCATTGCGCGGTCCGGCGGGATACGGGGATTCGAGAGAATATGCGCGAGAACGGCGGCTCGAGACGGCACTCTTACTCATAACAAAGCAAGAATAGGAAGTGTAGATAAATGACAAAAGTCATCGCAGTTGTAAACCAGAAGGGTGGCGTCGGCAAAACGACCACAGCGATTAACGTCGGAGCAGGTCTTGCAAAGCACGGCAGGAAAGTTCTCCTCATTGACCTTGATGGTCAGAACAATCTCAGCACCGGGTTGCATTGTGTCCCTGAGACACGGGAGAAGTTCACCGTAAGAGATGCCATGATGCAATCTGCTAACGGTGTCCTCATTGATCCGAAAAAAGGGATCATTGTCCGGGATTTAACAAACGAAACGGCAAATGCAGATTCTGCGAATGCCAACACGAGAAACAAGCTTCCGGCTCTACGTCGGAAGTTTTTTATAACCAAAGAAAGGAAAAGGTAGTTGCTTAATTCCCAATAGATGTACTTTATGCTGTGATCCGTCATGTGTATCTCCTTTTAAAGTGATAGCCGAACACCTGGAATTCTGAAGCCGGAAAGAAGATGCTTCCATGTACGTTAAGTATATAGAGTTTTCATTTTAGTTTTACACATAAAAACGCCAGGACTATTGATATTGTCCATCAGCATAATAATATATTATTCGACACGACGGTTCTCCCGTCTGTGAATAAACAAGTTCAAGAGACCAAAGTACTCAATTTGCTCCATACAGTCTTGCAGTTCTTTGTTTAACAGCGAAAGAGGAAACATGCTTACTGGTTCATAATTTGCAATCAGGAAACGGGCAATTGCTGGCACGAGAGATCAACGCTTAACGGTTCAAAACCGGCATAATAGACCAACCATATCGGTTGATTTTTGTTGCAGCACCTGTTATAATGGCTATACCGATTATGTGGAGGGTACCGGATTGGTGTTTTGCAATGCGGGAAACAGGGCCCGAGAGCAAATCGGGCAATCCCGGCAGGCGTGAGCATTTGAAGGGTATCGTTTATTAGCGGGTCTGTCCAGCAGCACACCAGTGGCACACAACAATCGGAATATGGGGTGCATATTGGACTTATACGGACTGACGCGGAATGGCGGAAATTCCCTAAAATAGGCGTTTTTTTAGATAATCAGGGCTTTTTTTGAGCTTTGTATTTTGGCGACTCCGACTCTGAAGGCCGCACGTTCAAATCGTGTCGGGCACGCCACGTCAACGCTCTGCCGTGCGGCAGAGCGTTTTTGAAAGCATGCCGAGCTGCTGCAGTCAAAAAACAGACAAGCAGCGGCGGGATTCCATACAGAACCGAAAAATCGAAAGGAGGCAGGATATGAATCGTTGGGGCAAATGCGCCGTTGCCGTCAGCATGGTATTGCTGCTGCTCTGTGCCGCCGCATGCAGTACGAAAACAATGTCTCAGACGGCGGAACCGGTTCTCGAAACGGCTGCCCCGACCGCCTCTGTCGTCGAGGCGGAAACGCTGACGCCGGAGCCTACGCCCGAACCGACGCCGGAGCCTACGCCCGAACCGACGCCGGAGCCTACGCCGACGCCGGAACCCACCCCGGAACCGACCCCCACGCCAACGCCCGAGCCGACGCCGACGCCGGAACCGACGCCGTTCAAGATTTTGTGGATCTCCGATACGCAGAACTATGCGTTTTCCAATGACCAAGGGCTTAAATCGATCGTCGACTATGCGCTCAGGGAGAAGGAAACGCAGAACATCGTTGCGGTCGTGCAGACCGGCGATCTCGTCGAGAACAATGCGGTCGACGCCGAATGGGAAAAGCTTCGGGACGATCTTCAGCCGCTCCGGGGCAAGATCCCGTTCTACTGCGTCAGCGGCAACCACGACGTCGGCGATCTGCGCAGCATCGTGATGGTTTTCAAGCGCGGCTACGAGCAATACAAGAAATATGATCTCTGCGACGTGCATGAGGAGGAACAGCTGTACCGCGGCGGCGAATGCTGGTATCAGCTTTTGGAAGAACAGCAGCTGCTTCTTTTAGGGATCGGCTGGAATCTGTAGGAAAGCACCGCGGAACGGGATGAATGGATCCATTCCGTCCTGGATGCGTACAGCGAATACCCGGCAGTCATTCTGACGCACGGCTATCTGTACAGCACCGACGTGCTGAACGAGATCGGCGAGTATATGGAAGAGGAAATCGTTTCGCGCCACTCGAACGTTCGTCTGCTGCTTTGCGGACATCACCGAAAGGCGTATCACATGCAGAAGACCTTTGAGAACGGCAGAACATTTACGGCGGTCATGGTCAATCTGCAGGCGGAAAGCCTTTACGCAACGACCGGCTACTGCATGCTTGTGACGTTCGATCCCGTGACGCGTTCGATCGGCTTCACAAGCTATTCACCGTTCTTTGACGATTATGATTTTTATCCGTTTTCCAAGAATGAGACCTTCACATTGGAGAATGCGTTCTGAGCATCCGGGACTTTTCGGAAACGAAAGGTCCTTTTTTCATACGCAGCGACAGATATATGCTGCGCCGCACGTCTTTAGAAAGAGCGGGGAACGGAATTGCGCCGCACGGCGGAATGTGCTATACTGAAAATGACAGGAAGCTTTTCGGAAAGCTTGTCAGATTTTGACGGTCAAACGTCTTAATAACAGAAAAAAGCCACAAATGCGACGGAGGGAAAGCCATGTACGAACGAACGCCGTTTTATGAACAGGTCAGGGAACGCCTGATCCGCTACGCGAAGGTTGATACGCAGTCCGATCATTACGGAACGGAAACGCCCACGACACAGAAGCAGTTTGACCTTGCAAGAATGCTCTTCGACGAGCTCAAAGCGATCGGCGCAGACGAGGTCCGCCTCGACGAGATCACCTGCGTTGTCACGGCAAAGCTTGGATCGACGATGCCGGACGGCGGTGGAAAGCCCTTCGGTCTGGTCACGCACATGGACACCGCGCCCGACGCGCCGGGCGCAAACGTGCGCCCGTGGGTGCTCGAAGCCTACGACGGCGGCGATATCCTGCTGAACGTCGAACAGGGCATCGTGATGTCACCGAAGGCGTTTCCGAATCTTTTGAACTACATCGGACAGGACCTGATCCTCACCGACGGCACGACGCTTTTGGGCGGCGACGACAAGGCGGCGATCGCATCGGTCATGACGTTCGCGGAGCATTGCCTTGCGCATCCGGAGATCCCGCACGGACCGATCTCGCTCGCGTTCACGCCGGACGAGGAGGTCGGAGGACTTGCGAAGGATCTGGATCTCGACCGTTTCGGCGCAAAGGTCGCATACACGCTCGACGGCGATCATTTGGGCTATTACATGGACGAGACGTTTAACGCGTCTGAGGCGACGCTCGAAGTCAAAGGGCTCAGCGTGCATCCCGCCACCGCGAAGGGTATCATGGTCAACGCCGCGGACGTCGCGGGCGAGTTCCTTGCCATGCTGCCGCGCTTTGAAAAGCCGCGGTATACGGCGGGACGCGAGGGCTTCTTCCATGTGATCGCGGTGAACGCCGACGTGGAGCATGCAAAGGTCGTGTTGATCATCCGGGACCACGACCGCACACAGTTTGAACAGCGCGAGGCGTATCTGGAGAAGTGCGCGGACGCGCTGCGGGCGGAATACGGCGCGGACCGCATTTCGCTTTCGATCGAACAGTCCTACCGCAATATGAAGGAGTACGTCGACCGCTGTCCGTATCTGATCGAAAACCTCACCGAGGCGATCCGCATGGCGGGACTTGAGCCGAAAACGGAGCCGTTCCGCGGCGGCACGGACGGATCGGCGCTTTCGGAACGCGGGCTGCCGTGCCCGAATCTGTCGGCAGGCTATGAGAACGCGCACGGGCGGTTCGAGTACGTCCCGATCCCGTCGATGGAAAAGAATGTGGAGATTTTGCTGCATCTTGCCGCGCTGTTCGGCAGCATGCAGGAAGAATAAGGAGGAACATATGGAAGAAAACGAACGCAAACCGATCTTTACCAACACGCTGCACACAAGCCGCGAGATCTATCTGGAGCTGTTCCGCGCAATGCGCAAAACTGCGAATATTGTGATCTGCGTGATAGGCGCATGCTTTTTTGTGTATGCGTGCTATCATCTGGTACAGCTGATCCGTTCATTCACATATTACGGCGAATCATTCGCTTCCGAGCCCGCATTTTGGATGTTGACCGGAAGTATTGCGCTGTGGGTGATCCTCCTTGTCCGGGTGCTGCTTACGCCGAAACGGGCCGTCAAGCGGCAGATGCGGATGAATCAGGAATCGTACGGAACGGAGCAGATGGAGCTCGAAATGGCTTTTTTCGACGACGCGATCGAGTTGCACAACAGGACGTCGAAAAGTGAGCTGCGCTTCCTGTATCCCTCATTCAAAAAGGTCACGGAGACGGAAAACCTGTTCCTTCTCTGGACGGGACAGAGGCAGATCGTTGTGCTCGGTAAGCTCGGCTTTGAAAATATGGACATTCCGGGTTTCCGCGCCTTTATGGACGAAAAATGTCCGACCGCGAAGCGGAAATGGAAGAAGGCGGATTAAGTATGAAAACGATCTATCTGGCGGGCGGATGCTTCTGGGGCATGCAGAAATTCCTCGATCAATTCGAGGGCGTCATAGAGACCGAGGTCGGCTACGCAAACGGTCCGGATCACGCGCCGAGCTATCGCGACGTATGCGACAATTCCGGGCACGCGGAGACCGTACGCGTCGCATACGACGAGACCGCGCTTTCGCTTTCGGAGCTTTTACGCTTCTATTTTCAGGTCATCGACCCCGTTTCGGTGAACCGGCAGGGCATGGACGCGGGCATTCAGTACCGCAGCGGCATCTACTATACCGACGAAAGTCAGCTTCCGGAGATCGAGACGGTGTACCGGGAGGTCGAGGAAAAGGAGGGTAAGCCGCTTGCGGTCGAGGTGAAGCCGCTTGAAAACTACTTCTCCGCGGAGCTCTACCACCAAAAGTATCTCGACAAGAATCCGGGCGGCTACTGCCACATCCCGACGCGGTATTTCCATCTTGCGGAACAGCGCAAGGGTGAATGAAAGCGGCGGAGGTCTGCATGAAAAAGCGTTGGCTGATATTTCTCCCGGTTTACTTGCGCTGTTGTTTGGGTGCGGAACGGGATCGGCAAAGATCCGGAATACGGACGACGGGAAGCTGCGCGTCGATGAACGGTATTGCATCGAGTTTCTCGTCGACACCGCAACGGAAAGGATCACGGGCATTTCTTATACCCTGGACGTCTGACAGAACAGTAAAAAACGGCAGCGCGCGCTGCCGTTTTACGTTGCGGGATGTTATTCTTTGCCGAGGAATTTCGACGCCGTCAGCGTGGAAAGATCGACGAACGAGCCGTCATCGTTGTGCTCGCCGAATATGAGCATATCCAAAAGCGGTCTGTCACGCGTCTGATTGATGACCTTGCCCATGAAAACCACAACCGTGCTGTTTCCTCCGTCAAGGTTAAACGCCTCTTTAACACCGAGCGATTTCATCATATCGAGCATCATGAATTCGTTCATGCCTTGTGATTTTTGACCTGCGTCGCAGGTAAAGAATACATAATGACCCGGCTCGTAGTAGCCGAGGATATTCCGCGCCTTATAGCCCATGCCGTGATACTTGGTCGCGTTGGGACCTGCCTCGTAATTGCGGATGACGATCGGACCGAACTGCCATCCGTAAAGCGCGCCGTTTTCAATCTCCTGGTCGATGTCTAAACTCTCTTTTCTCAGATAAAAGGTCTTGAAGGAACCATCTCGATAGATCAGACCGACGGAATCACGATTCCAATTGCCGGTCGAGCGGAGCGGTTGTAAGAGCTCGCCGCGATGCAGAACGAGTCCCTGACTCTGACTGCCGTTCACGGCAAGGATCGCATTTTCACGGACAGCCAAGTCGTACCCGTGTTCGGAATGCGTCATGAAATCGCCTTTTCCGAACGCCGTGCGGATCGAGTTGATATTCCGGACCCAGATATCCATGATATAATAGGTTTCATTCAGATCCCGGTTTTGTGCTTCATCGCGCAAGGTTCCCTGATGCACCGTGATCGCGATGCGAAGGTCGTCGCTTTGATAGCTGTAATCGGCGTCGACGCCGGTGTCATAATCCGGGAAATTGATGTTGAAATCGCCCTCCCGCGGCACACGCGTGGGTTCCGGCGTGGGCGTTGGCTCCGGCGTCGGTTCCTCCGTCGGCTCGGGCGTGGGCTCCGGCGTCGGCGCGGGCGTCGGCGCGGCGGTCACCGTCAATACGGCAACAGAATCCTCTGCGGGGACGGCAGGCACGGTTGTCGGCGTCGTCGCATCGGTGTGCGGCGAAACGACCGAGTCTCCGCATGCGGCGGCAAAAAGCAGCAGCACGGCGGCGAGAAGGGTCAGCATTTTTTTCATAATCACACCTCCGATCCGGTTTCGGATCAAGTATTCGCTGATATCCTCTTTATTGTAGAATATCGGCGTGTATTTTGCAAGCATAAAAACGGATTTTTCAGCAATGCGGATCGAAACGGACAGAATTGCGGCAAAACGCTCATTCCGTCCGTTGGAGGTATCCTTCCGAAACATGCTTTGCAAAGTCCCAGACGCTCTGTACGGCGGGGGACATCGTGCGGAGACGGTAGCGCAAAAGACAGATCTCGCGCGTCATCGGTACGTCGGAAAACGGGATGAGCTTCAGATTGAACGTATCAAGGATCGGCAGACGCGGCATGATCGCAACGCCCGCGCCGGTCGTGACGGACGCGGCGATCGAGCTGTACTCGTCCGCCTCAAAGACGATGTTCGGCGAAAACGACGCCTTTTTGAACTTGTCGGCAAGCTCGCGGTAGATGACCGCCTCATGCGAGATCGAGATAAACTGCTCCTCGGAAACATCTGCGAGCGTAACCGACGCGCGTTCGGCGAACCGGTGCGACGCAGGCACGGCAAGGAGAAGCTCCTGCTTTGCGACAGGCAGGTATTCCACCGAATCGATCTCGGGTCTGCCCGCAATGAGCAGGTCCAGAGAACCGTTCAGAAGCTGTTCGATCAGTCCGCCCGCCATGCCCTGATGGAAGCGGAACGCGGTCTGACGGCTGCCGAGGTGCGCATAGAACCGATCGACGAACGCCGGCAGGACCGAAAAGCTGACGCTGTAGATATAGCCGAGATTGATGATCCCGGCGCCCGGCGCTTTGAGCTCCTTCAGCCGCTCCTGCCCCTTTGAGAGCTCCGAAAGCGCGCGCTTTGCGTACGGCAGAAACTCCGCGCCGTATTTCGTCAGCGCGATCTGCTTGCCCTGCCGTTCAAAGAGCGGCATGCCGAGCTCCTTTTCAAGCTTGCTGAGCGCGTAGCTTAGGCTTGGCTGCGAGATATACAAGAGCGCCGCCGCGCGCGTGTAATGCAGAACCTCCGCTGTCACGCAGAAATACCGAAGCTGCTGCAGCGTCATGCGCTCACCTCCCAAAGATTCTTCGAGAGCACGCGCCACGCGTCAAGAAGATATCCGAGCGCCAGCATGTCCGCCGCGCCGCCGGGGGAGAGGTTCCGATCGATCATTTCGCGGTCGAGCGCTTCGATCGCCGGAATCCGTTCGGCTTCGGGAAGAAACGCGATCGCCGCGGCGTGTTCTTTCACATAGGCAAGACCGTCCTCGCCGCCGCGGTGCAGCAGGTTCGTGTCGTTCAGAACGATCATCACGTCGATGAGCGCCAATGCGCCGGGATTGTCCGAATCCCGATGCGCGATCAGCCTGTCCGCGCAGTACCGCGCGTGGAAGAATCCGTCCGCCGCCTCGCCGACCGCGCCGCGCGCGCCGTGATCCGCATACACCTTCGCGCCGTTCGTGTCCTGTTCCCGCATTGCGTGTGAAAGACGCTCTTCCGCGTCGGTCTTTGCAAGTGCCGAAGCATACATGACTGCGTCGCCGCCGAAGCTGAGCGCCCTGCCCATGCCGTACAGCAAGAGCCCCATCGAGTAGATCATGCCCTTGTGCGTGTTGACGCCGTTCGTTGCCGCAAACATCGCATGTTCGGCGAAAAGCCCCGCTGCCTTCAGCGGCGCCATGCCTGCGTCCGCAAGTCCGAGCCGCACGGCGGTTTTGAAATAGGGGACAAGCGACGCCGCACTTTTCAAAAACAGCGGAGCGTCCATATCGGTGTGCGCACCGGTGTTGTGCTTGTCGACAAGTCCCGGCTTCGGGGTGGTGAAAAGCTCGCGTTCCAGTGCGTGATGCGCGGTCAACGCCAGCGTATCGGCGCAGAAATCATTCAAAAGCGCGTCGGTCGCCGCCTTTACGGCGTCCAGCCCGTGCGCGCGGCTCCTGGCGCAGACCGCGGCGGGTCCGTCGCAGACGAGACATCTGCGCGCGGTCCTGCGCGAAAGCTTTTCGCCCTGCGCGCTCAACACGTCAAAGTCAAAAAGCCGCGCAGCGGGGAAGGCGTCTTCGAGCCGCTCGAGCGTCGCTTTGACCTCGCTTGCGTCCGCTTGCAGAAGGATCAGCGCCTCCGTGCCGGTCACGCCGTCAAAGACCTTTCGCGCATGTTCGGGGTATCCGAGACCGCCGAACGCCCGAAGCCCTTCGTCGAACAGCAGCCGCGTCTTCGCCGTGCGCTTGACATCGCCCGCGATGTTCAGCGAAAATGAAACGAGACAGCACGAAGCGTCCGCCGATGCAAGCATGGCGGACTGTTCTTTTGCGCGGCGTTCGCGCGCGTCAAGCATTTCGTTCAACGTAACGGAGGATGGCTGCATAGGTCGTTTCGGGTACCAGGTCCTTGGTCTGTTCGGGGGTTCCTTCGCGGATGCAAGCGCGGACGCGGCTGGCGCTGATCGCATCAAGCCGCGGGATCTCGATCAGTTCGATGCCGCTCTCGGGCAAAAGCTGCTTCATGCGCTCGTTGTAGGCGCGGGTGGTCGGTGAAAACGGTTCTTCGCCGACGAAGCGTTTTTTGATGTGCAGTGCAGGCGCGATGCGCTTGCGGAACAGCTCGATATCGAGGTCTGCCTTGACCGCGTCGGCATGCTCCTCGTCGCGGATGAAGTAGGCGGGGAAGGTCTCGCGCGAAACGAGATATTCGTCCGTGTGCTCGACATGGCAGTTTTTGAGATGCGCCGTGCCCGCCTTCAGCATCTCATACCGCTCGTCCGGCGAAAACATCGATCCCGGCTCGGAGACGGAAAACACATACAGCGCGTCGCAGTGCTTCGCGGCGTATTCGCAAAGATGCAGATGCCCGCGGGTGAACGGATCGCCGTTCACAACGATCGCGCCGCATTCGCCCTCATACCGCGGCAAAGAGGCGAGATAGTCCGTGAATCCGTTTTTCCGATCCTCCATCAGCACGGCGTCGCGCGTTTCCACGATCGGATAAAATCCCATCGACTGAAACATCGCGCGGTTTTTCGGCTTCGTGCAGATGAACAGCCGCTTCTGTCCTGCGCGCGCCGCTTCGTTCAGGAGCTCCGAGAGCACCGTTGCGAAGACGCCCTCGCCTTCGAGATCAGGGGAAACGGCAAATTGCTTCAGCGTATGTCCCGCGCGCGCACCGCAGGCGACGACGTTGAAATCGTCGTCCGTTGCGAGCGCAACGACGTCCGCGTCCCCTTCGTCCCTAAGATCCGCAGAGGATAGAAAGTTTTTATAACGGGCTTCGAGCCGCTTCGGAAGCGGCGTGTAAAACAGCGATACGTCCAAGATGTCCTCCCCAATGCGGCAAAAAGACGCCGCATAATCCTGATAAACGTGCAAAAACGGCGCGAAGGTTCTGGTTTTCCGCCGAAATACCGAACAGCAGCGCGCAAATTTCCGCCGCCTTCAGTATAGCAGAACCACATGTCCGAATGCAAGGAGATTTTGCGAATGATAGAGAATCTCTATGAAAAATTATAAAAAATATATTTGAAATTATACATTGATGTCTTTATAATAGTAATGAAGCGGTATGGAATCGCGTGCCGCAAATTTGCAGAATAAGCATGGGAGGACAAAAAACGATGATCCAGTATCACGCACAGGGTATGCAGTGGAAAAACGGCGTACCGGTTCCGGCGCCGGAAGGCATCGACAAAGCGGAGATGCGCAGAGGCACGATTGCGTATCAGATCATGGAAGCACATTCGCTCTCAAACGAGGGCGGCGTTATGCACATCCGGTTCGATGCGCTCGTTTCGCATGACATCACCTACGTCGGCATCATTCAGACGGCGCGCGCAAGCGGTCTCAAGGAGTTCCCGATCCCGTACGCCATGACCAACTGCCACAACAGCCTTTGCGCAGTCGGCGGCACGATCAACGAGGACGACCACGTCTTCGGACTTTCGGCGGCAAAGAAATACGGCGGCATTTACGTTCCGGCAAACCAGAGCGTCATCCATTCCTACGCGCGTGAGGAGCTTGCCACCTGCGGCAATATGATCCTCGGTTCGGACAGCCACACGCGTTACGGCGCGCTCGGCACGATGGGCGTCGGCGAAGGCGGTCCGGAGCTCGTCAAGCAGCTTTTGAAGAACACCTACGACGTTAAGCCTCCGGAGGTTGTGCTGTGCTACCTCACCGGCGCGCCGAAGAAGGGCGTCGGCCCGCACGACGTCGCGCTGGCGCTCGTCAAGGCGACGTTCGGCGAAGGTCTCGTCAAGAACAAGGTCCTCGAATTTGTCGGCCCGGGCCTCAAGAACCTCCCGTTCGATTTCCGCAGCGGCATCGACGTCATGACGACCGAGACGACCTGCCTTTCCTCGATCTGGGCGACCGACGACGAGATCAAGCAGTATTATGAGATCCATAAGCGTCCGCACGCGTTTGAAAAGCTCGAACCCGCGGAGGGCGCATACTATGATTCCATGATCACGATCGAGCTCGACAAGGTCGAGTCCATGATCGCACTGCCGTTCCATCCATCCAATGCGTACACGATCCACGAGTTCCTCAAGAATCCGAAGGAGATCCTCGCAAAGGTGGAGGAGGAAGCCAAGAAAAAGTTCCCGAAGGCGCATCTCGATTTGCAGAGTAAAGTCAGCGACAAGGGCGTTCTGGCGAATCAGGGCGTCATTGCGGGCTGCTCCGGCGGTCTCTTTGACAACATCGTCGAAGCTGCGGACATCTTAAAGGGCGGCAGCACCGGCAACGGCTACTTCTCCCTTTCTGTGTATCCGACGAGCGTTCCGACGAGCCTTGCGCTCACCAGAAACGGCAAGACCGAAGCGCTGCTCGAAGCGGGCGCGGTCATCAAGCCGTCGTTCTGCGGACCGTGCTTCGGCGCGGGCGATGTACCGGCAAACAACGGACTTTCGCTCCGTCATACGACGCGTAACTTCCCGAACCGCGAAGGCTCCAAGCCCGGCGAAGGACAGATCAGCGTTGTGGCGCTGATGGACTCCCGTTCCATCGCGGCGACTGCCCGGAACGGCGGCTACATCACCGCTGCGACCGACGTCGAGTACGAGACCGAGCATATCCCGTACGAGTTCGACGATTCCGTCTACGCAAAGCGCTGCTACAACGGCTTTGCGCATCCGCATCCCGAAGAAGAGCTCATTCTCGGGCCCAACATCACCGACTGGCCGAAGATGTATCCGCTTGCGGATAACCTGCTTTTGGAGCTTGCGGCGGTCATCCGCGACCCGGTCACCACGACCGACGAGCTGATTCCCTCCGGTGAAACGTCTTCCTATCGCTCCAACCCGCTCCGCCTTTCCGAGTTTGCACTCTCCCGCAGAGTACCCGAGTACGTCGGTCGCAGTAAGGCGATCGCAAAGGATGAAGCGGCGCGCCGTGCAGGCGAGAAACCCGAAAAGCTTCAAAAAGCGCTTTCTGCGGTCGGCAATGCGGACGAGCTTCTTCTGAACACCCAGTTCGGGTCCTGCGTGTTTGCGAACAAGCCGGGCGACGGCTCCGCGCGCGAACAGGCGGCGTCCTGCCAGAAGGTGCTCGGCGGCTTTGCGAACATCTGCTATGAATACGCGACCAAGCGGTATCGTTCTAACTGCATCAACTGGGGCATCGTGCCGTTCACGCTGAAGGAGGGCGACGCATTCCCGTACGAGGAAGGCGACTTCGTGTTCGTGCCCGGCATCCGCGCGGCGATCGAAAACGGCGTGGAGGAGATTCCCGCAAAGGTGATCAGGAAGGACGGCGCCGTCGAGGACCTCACGCTGTATGTGAAGGGGCTCACCGAGGACGAAAAGACGATCATCCTCGAAGGCTGCCTGATGAACTACTACGCGGCGCAGAACAAATAAATAACATGTGAGGCTGCCGTCAAGCTGACAATCCCTCCGGGTTCGCTTCGCTCACCCACCTCCCTTTGCACAAGGGAGGCGACGCGCGAATCCAAAAGCCCCCCTTGTGTAAAGGGGGGGACGTCGCCGGACAACGCAGTGGAAGGCGACAGGGGGGATTGTGCATGAAAAATGAAGCGGCTGCCTCACATCTGTGTGTTATTGTCAAAATCTTTTATGGAGGAACATATGGAAAAGATCAAAATGACCACCCCGCTCGTTGAGATGGACGGCGACGAAATGACCCGGATCATCTGGAAGATGATCAAGGACGAGCTGCTGCTCCCGTTCATCGACCTCAAGACCGAATACTATGACCTCGGACTTCCGAAGCGCGACGAGACCCGCGACCAGATCACCAAGGACGCGGGCAACGCGATCAAGAAGTACGGCGTCGGCGTCAAGTGCGCCACGATCACGCCGAACGCACAGCGCATGACCGAGTACAACCTGCATGAGATGTGGAAGAGCCCGAACGGCACGATCCGCGCGATCCTTGACGGCACCGTGTTCCGCGCGCCGATCATCATCGACAGCATCAAGCCGGTCGTGAAGAACTGGGAGCTGCCGATCACCATCGCGCGTCACGCGTACGGCGATCTCTACAAGGGCACCGAATACCGCGTCCCCGAAAAGGGCAAGGCGGAGCTCGTGTTCACCGGCGAGAACGGCGCCTCCTTCCGCGAGACGGTCTACGATTTCGAGTGCCCGGGCATTTTGCAGAGCATCTACAACAAGGACACGTCGATCGAATCGTTCGCGCATTCGTGCTTCAAGTACGCGCTGAACACCAAGCAGGACCTCTGGTTCTCCGCAAAGGACACGATCAGCAAGAAGTACGACATGAACTTCCGCAACATCTTCCAGCGGATCTACGACGAGTGCTATAAGGAAGAATTTGAAAAGCTCGGTCTGACCTACTTCTACACATTGATCGACGACGCGGTCGCGCGTGTCATCCGCAGTAAGGGCGGCTTCATCTGGGCGCTCAAGAACTACGACGGCGACGTCATGAGCGACATGGTCTCCACCGCATTCGGTTCTCTGGCGATGATGACTTCCGTGCTTTGCAGCCCGGACGGCAAATTCGAGTACGAAGCGGCGCACGGCACCGTCACCCGTCACTATTATAAATACCTTGCGGGCGAGGAGACCTCCACGAACCCGATGGCGACGATCTACGCATGGAGCGGCGCGCTTCGTAAGCGCGGCGAAATGGACGGTCTCAATGATCTCGTCAACTTCGGCAACAAGCTCGAAGAAGCCTGCGTCGAAACGCTGAACGACGGCGTAATGACCAAGGACCTCGTGAACCTCGTCGAAGGGCAGAAGCCCACGCCGGTCAACACGATCGAATTCATCCGCGCGATCCGCGCACGCCTCGAAAAGAAGCTGGGCGCATGAAGATCGTCAAAGCAGCGCAGGCGGGCACGGTCGAATCGAGCGATATCGTCGTGAAGATCGAGCCGAAGGACGAAGGGATCGGGATCGAGCTGACCTCCTCGGTCAAACAGCAGTACGGCAAGCGGATCGAAGAAGTCATCCGCGAAACGCTCAACGAGCTCGGCGTGACCGCCGCGCATGTGGTCGCGGTCGATAAGGGCGCTTTGGATTGCACGGTCCGCGCCCGCACGCAGGCGGCGGCATACCGCGCCGCGGAGAGCACGGATTATCCGTGGAAGAACTGACAGATACAGAAAAAAGCGGATCCTTCGTTTGAAAGGATCCGCTTTTTGTATGTCTGCGTTATTCCTCCACGTCGGTGCCTGCGACGGGGATGTTCTTCAGAAGCATCGCGTACGGGCCGTCATAGCCGATCTCGGCGTAGCGATCCGTGGAGAATACGATGTCCTTCTGCGCGTCCATGATGAGACCGTTGACCGAGCCGCCGGTGACGGGAGTCATCTTTCCGTCTTCGATCAGATACGCAAGACGGATCTCGCCGCCGAAGTGACCGGAGAAGGCGTTCATCTCAAAGCCGGAGAACGTGACCGCCCAGAGGCACGGACGTTTCTGCATCTCGGCAAAGGACATCGTGCCCGGATTGTCGCAGGAGAACTTCCGGTAATTGCCCGTCGGTTCCGTGCCGAGGTAGCGGCAGAAGCGGTTCGATCCGTGCGCTGCGCACATCCTGCCGTTTTCCAGAAGCTTGCGGTCGCGCATCGGAATGCCCTCTTTGGAATACGGCGCAAGCGCTCGCAGCGTGAGCGTGATCCGCTCGCCGCTCGTTTCGCCCTGTACGTCGTCGCCGACCTTCCAGGTCGAATAGCCGGGGTAGATCATATGCGCCGCGGAGCGGTCGCCGTAGAACCACAGCGTCATCATGACGTTTTCGTCGGTCAGCAGCAGGTCGTAATTGCCGCTCTTCAGGATCTTCTGCGCCCGCGCGCGATCGCGCACAAACGACAGCGCTTCCTTTGCCTGCGCCGAGAGCGCTTTCGTATTCAGCTCGGTGTAGGCGAAATCGCGGTACATTTCAACATCCTCGGGCTCCTTTGTCTGTACGACGTATTCGCCCTTGACCTCCGCTTCGTCCCACGAAACGTCCGCGCCGCGGGAGCTGACCACATGCGCGCGCTTCTGAATGACAAAGACCTCCGCCGAGTTGATAAATGCGTCGCCTTCGCAGTCCGCCGAAAAGAGCGCCGCCGCCATCTCGCCCGCGCTTTGCTCCGGCGCTTGTTCCGCGAGTTTGCCGGCCGCTTCCCTGCACGGCGCCTGCACCGGATCCGGCAGCTCGTAATAGGGATTCATCGCAAACTGCGCGGCATAGTAGGCGTCCGAAAACGCTTTTATGATCTCCGCGTCGGTCATCGCTTTCAGCACCGTCGCGTCCGCCGCGGCGCGCATCTTTTTGCCGTCCTTCTCACCCGTGCGGAACACTGTCACGACGAACTTTTCGACGTCCTTCATACGGCGGGTGTCGAGCTGCTTTTTAACGAAGAACAGCTCCGCAGTCCGCTCTCTGTACCCGTAGACGATGTATTCCGAAACGCCGGCTTCTTTGAGCAATCTCTTGATTCGTTCCATACCGTTTCCTCCTCAGCCCAAGCGGATGCGCGCCTTCATGTACGCGCCGCCGTCGGAGACCTTGACCCATTCCTTATAGCCCTTGCCGCAGTAGCCGCCGCCCTCGAGCTTAAACGGACCGCCCATCATCGTGACGGATTTCAGAAGATCCGGGACATAGCCGGTCAGCACGATCGGCGAGAAGACTCTGCCGGTGAGCTTTCCGTCCTTGATCTCGCGCGCAATGTTGACCATGCACTGGATGCCCCAGTTCTTCGGATCCTCCATGCCGCTGGTCGGTTCCTCGAGCAGGAATCCGTATTTGATCGAGGCGATCATCTCTTCCTTCGTAGCGTCGCCGCCCTCGAAGTATGTGTTCGTCATGCGGGTGTACGCCTTGCGCTCATAGCTTTCGCGCCGTCCGTTGCCGGTGGGCTGTACGCCGAGCCGCATGGCGGAAAGCGCGTCGCACATGCCGGTTTTGAGAACGCCCTTGTCGATGATGACCGTGTCGCCGGTCAGCGTGCCTTCATCGTCGAACGCCCACGTCGCGCATTCGTCGACCGCCGCACCGTCGTGCATGGTGACCAAAGGACTTGCAACGTATTCGCCGATAAACTGCTTTGCCTGCGCGCGGTCCTTGACGAACATGTCCATTTCGACGCCGTGCCCGAACGCCTCGTGCACGATCATGCCGGTGACGCTCGGATCGCAGACGCATTCATACTCGCCGGGGATCATCGGTTCGGATCCGAGCAGATCGTTGAGCGCCGCAGTCACATGACCGACGTCGTTTTCGACATCCCGAAGAAGCTCCGCGCCGCCGAGCAGTGAATAGCCCTGATAGCTTTCTTTGACCTCTTCGCCGCGCGAACCGATCGCGCCGACGCCCGCGGTGGTCCACATATGCGTCTCGTCGAGGTCGCGGTGCGCGGAAAGAAAGAGCTTGCGTTCCGCGCAATAGGTCATATTGCAGAAGATATCCATGACGTTCTCCGCCTGCATGCCCTTTTCGCGGATGCTTTGGATGCGGTCGAGGATCGCTTCGTCGCCGAGCTCCATCGGGTCGATCTCATACTTCGCTTCCTTTCTCAGCACGGCGGGGGAATCGCTCGGGATCGCCGTCGGCATCGGCGTGATCCCTTCCGGCAGCGCCGCGCGTTCCGCTTCGAGACGGGTCTCCATCTCTTTGACGATCGCCGGGATCATCTCCTCGGAAAACGTGTTGATCGAATACTCCGCGCAGCCGGTGTTGTCAAATACACGGATCACAAAACCGTAGCCGCCGTCGCCCTCGGACGAGATCGTGATCCCGTTCTTGGAAACGCGCCATGAACGGAAACGCTCGTCGGTCGCAAGCACCGAGGCGTACGCGTACCGTTCGCGCAGCGCCGCGATCAGTTTTTTCAATGCGGGTTTTGCCGCATCCAGCCGTTCAAACATAGTGTCCCTCCTGCATTAGTCGATTTTATAGAGCTGACGGTTGTCGAGCGCCCACTGCCGCTCGGAAAAGCCGTCCTTCGCAACGCCGTCCAAAGCGGCGTCCATCTCATACATCTTGCTGTCCAGAAGGTCGCAGATACTGAGCACCTCCGCTTCCGGGAACATCGGCAATCTCGGGCTTCCGAACTCCGGCTTTCCGTGGTGCGAGAGGATCATGTGCTCTAAAAGCATCGCGGTCTTCGGCTCAATCATCGTGATCTCCGCGGCGGCGGCGATCATCGCCATGCCCATGTTGATATGCCCCAAAAGCTGCCCTTCATTCGTGTACGCGCCGGCGATGCCGAGCGTGTCCGCGTCGAGCTCTTTGAGCTTTCCGATGTCGTGCAGGATCGCGCCCGCAAACAAAAGGTCTTTATGCAGGTTCGGATACAGCTCCGCGATGCGCTGCGCCAGATGCAGCACCGCGCAGGTGTGGTGCAAAAGTCCGCCGCGCGTCGCGTGGTGGAGCTTGACGCCCGCGGGGTAGATCAGAAGCTGCTCGCGGTTTTCGCGCAGAAGATACTGCACGATGCGCTTGAGCTCCTCATCGGCAAAGCCGGCCGCCGTGCTGTAGAGCTCATCGTACATCGTCTGCGGATCGAACGGCGCAGTCGGGATGATCCCACCCATGTCCACATTGTCGGCTTCGGTCGCGAGCCGGATCCGGTCGATCTTGAACTGCTCGGTGTCCTTCCACACCTGCACCGTGCCGCGTACCTTGACGATGTCATTCGCGTCATAGGAGCCG
This sequence comes from Bacillota bacterium, assembly GCA_016286445.1. Classification (GTDB taxonomy): domain Bacteria; phylum Bacillota; class Clostridia; order Christensenellales; family CAG-138; genus UBA3792. The sequence continues at coordinate 18,880 of JAEESS010000011.1, read as the reverse complement.
TGTCCCGTGCGCGAGTAGTTCCAAAGCTTTGCCACGCACTCGCCGTCCGAATCGGCAAGCACCATGTCGAGATATTCCGTTCCCTTCACGTCCGTGCGCACCGCCGCGCTTTTCACAAGGCAAAAGCCCTCCGTTGTGCCGTATGCATCTCTGATCAATCGCATTTTACCCATAGTTCGATCCTCCTGTGCCTTCAGTATAGCAGAGTTTTTCGGAAATTTCCACTATCCGTTGCACAAAAACGGACGAATATGGTATACTGAACCGTCGAAAGGACACGAAAGGGATCTTTATGAAACGGCAGCGGTTTGATATCATCATCATCGGCGCGGGGCACGCGGGGCTGGAGGCGGCGCTCGCCTGTTCCCGTATGGGCTTATCGACCCTGCTTCTGACGCTCAATCTCGACAGCATCGGCATGATGCCCTGCAATCCCGCGATCGGCGGCACCGGCAAGGGACACCTTGTGCGCGAGGTCGACGCCATGGGCGGGGAGATGGGACTTGCCGCGGACGATACGCTGATCCAGATGCGCATGCTGAACACGTCGAAGGGACCCGCGGTCCACTCCTTACGCGCGCAGATGGACAAGCGCCGCTACCATGAGCGCATGAAGCGCGCCGTGGAACAGCAGCAAAACCTGACGCTCGTACAGGGCGAGGTCACGGAGATTCTGATCGAAAACGGACGCGTTTCCGGCGTAAAGACCGACGAGGGCTTTTCCTATGCCTGCCGCGCGGTCGTGCTGTGCTCCGGCGTGTATTTGAAGAGCCGGATCCTGATCGGCGAATGGTCACGTCTTTCCGGTCCCTGCGGCATGATGCGCAGCGAGGGGCTTTCCGACGCATTAAGGAATCTCGGGATCCCGCTGCAGCGGTTCAAGACCGGCACGCCCGCAAGAGTGCGGAAAAGCTCCCTGGACCTTTCCGAAATGGAGGTCCAGCGCGGCGACGAGCCGACGCCCGCGTTCTCATTTCTGAACGGGCGGCTGCAGATCGAGCAGGACCCGTGTTATCTTACCTATACCAATCAGCAGACGCACGATATCATCTTACGAAACCTTGACCGCTCGCCGATGTACGCGGGACGCATCCATGCGACCGGCACGCGCTACTGTCCGTCGATCGAGGACAAGATCGTGCGCTTCCCGGACCATGACCGGCACCAGATCTTCATTGAACCGGAGGGCAGAACGACCGAGGAAATGTATGTGCAGGGCATGAGCACCTCGCTGCCCGCCGACGTGCAGGTCGACATGCTGCATACCATGCCGGGACTCAAACATTGCGAGGTGATGCGCCTGGGCTATGCGATCGAATACGACTGCCTCGTGCCGAACGTGCTGAACCTTTCGCTGATGGTGAAGGACGTCCCGGGGCTGTTCACCGCGGGACAGGTGAACGGTTCGAGCGGCTATGAAGAAGCCGCCGCGCAGGGCTTTTATGCCGGCGTGAACGCCGCGCTGTACGTCAAGGGCGAGGAGCCGTTCTTCCTCGGCAGAAGCGACGCCTACATCGGTGTGCTCGTCGACGATCTTGCCACCAAAGGCACGCCCGAGCCGTACCGCATGATGACAAGCCGCTGCGAATACCGTCTGCTTTTGCGTCAGGACAACGCCGATCTGCGGCTCACCGAGCGCGCAAGGCGGCTGGGACTGATTACAGACGAACGATACGCCGTATTGCAGCGCAAAAAAGAAGGGATCGCAAGGGCGATGGAGCGTCTCGGTACGCACGTTCCGCCCTCCGACGCGCTGCGTGTGTATCTCGAATCCGTCGGCGAAAGCGTTCCGGCATCCGGCGTGAAGCTCTTTGATCTTCTGAAGCGTCCGAACGTGCGCTATACGGACCTTCTGAACCTCTTCGACTGCCTCGAACCGCTCGAGCCTGCCGTCGAGGAGCAGGTCGACGTCATGGCGCATTACGACGGCTATATCGAAAAACAGACCGAGCAGGTGCGGCGCTTCCGCGCGATGGAAGAGCTGCCGCTCCCGCAGGACCTCGATTATTCGACGCTTGACGGGCTGCGGCTCGAAGCGCGGCAGAAGCTGAACGCACAGCGTCCCCAGAATATCGGGCAGGCGTCGCGCATCTCCGGCGTATCGCCCGCGGACGTCGCGGTCCTGCTGGTCTATCTGAAGAGAGGAACGAACCATGCGTGATCTTCTGAAACAAACAATTCCCAACCTGACCGACGAAGCATGCGACAAATTTGTCGCATATTATGATCTTTTGATCGACTGGAACACGCGGATGAATCTGACCGCGATCACAGATCCCCAAGAGGTCGTCAAAAAGCATTTTTACGATTCGCTTGCGGCGCTAAAGTACCTAAAAGACGGTGCGAAGATCGCGGACGTCGGCACGGGCGCGGGCTTTCCCGCGATCCCGCTGCTGATCATGAACCCGACCTTGAAGATCACGCTTGTTGATTCGCTTCAAAAGCGCATCACGTTCCTTGAGGAAGTGTTGAAAACCCTGCAGCTTTCGGCGGAATGCGTGCACGCGCGGGCGGAGGACTTTGGGCGTGATCCGAAGGTCCGCGGGCAGTTCGATGCGACGGTTTCCCGCGCGGTGGCTTCTTTGCCGGTGCTTTTGGAGCTCACCGTACCGCTTTTGAAAGTCGGCGGCAAAGCCTATTGCTATAAGGGCGACGTCAGTGAAGAACTCAAGACCGCAAAAAGCGCCCTGCATCTGCTGCATTGTACGGCGGAAACGGTCCCGCTTGCCTCGGACTACGGCGCGCGTACGCTGGTTATATGCACCAAAAACGCACCAACTCCGTCAACCTACCCGCGCAAGGCGGGGCTGCCGAGCAAGAAGCCGCTTTGACTACCTCTAGTCAGCTTTGCTGACAGCTCCCCTGACAAGGGGAGCTCGAAAATCATACTAACGTCGACCTCCCTCTGACGAGGGAGGTGCCGAGCGCAGCGAGGCGGAGGGAGAGACCATTGTCCCTCAGTTTCGACAAGCCTTGCCTCCCCTGTGCAAGGGGAGGTGGGTTTTGCGAAGCAAAAGCCGGAGGGGTTGTCAAAACGGCAGTGATATGTTCCGCTTGCGCGGAACGTGATATACGCCTGCGGCGTGTGATATATCCCTTCGGGATGTGATATGTGCCCCGCGGGAATGTTCAGGAGGATTCTCCTGCCGGAGAATCGTCAATCTGTTTGAATGGCAAGGGAGGAGCCCATGAAGCAATACATCGTCGACGCGTTTACAGACAAGCCCTTTCACGGCAATTCAGCGGCGGTCTGCGTCATGGACCGCTGGCCTGATGATGCAATCATGCAGGCGATCGCAATGGAGAACAACCTTGCCGAGACCGCGTTTGCTGTCAAGGAGGGGGAGCGATACCGCATCCGCTGGTTCACGCCCATGACGGAGGAGGAGCTTTGCGGGCACGCGACGCTCGCGGCGTCGTTCGTGATCCTGTCGTTCCTTGAACCCGATGCGGACGAGGTGCGCTATACAAGTATCAGCGGAGACCTTTCCGTCAGGCGGATCGGCGATCGCTTCGAACTGAACTTCCCGACCTACGAGCTTTCGGAAATCCCGGTGACCGACGCCATGGAGAAGGCCTACGGCGCGCGGCCGGTCAAGGCGATTTTAGGCCTCGATCTCAACTGCGTGTTTCAAAATGAGGCGGTCGTGCGAAACCTTGCGCCCGATTATGCGCTTCTGAAAACGCTCCCCGGACGCATCTGGAACGCCACGGCGCAGGGTAGGGAATACGACTGCGTATCGCGCAGCTTCACGCCGGAGACGACGGTGCCGGAGGATCCGGTCTGCGGCTCGGCGCATTGTCAGATCGCGGACTGGTGGGCGAAGGTGCTCGGCAAAAGGATCATTCATGCGTATCAGGCGTCGCCCCGCGGCGGAGAGCTCGAATGCGAGCTCTTAAGCGGAGAACGCATTGCGCTTCGCGGGAAAGCGGTGCTGTTTGCAATCGGCGAGATCGCTGCGCCGCTCTTTTGATGGACACGAAAAAATCCCGGAAGGATCCGGGATTTTCGCGTGTTCGGATGATTACGGATTGACGAGCGCTTTGAATTGCTCGCTCTTGGCAAGCTCCGGCGCGTCGCTTTTGATCGTGACGTTCGTCTGCTTTTTGCTGCAGCCGCAGCTGCCCGAAACGGTCGTGATCGTCCGGTCATAGGTGCCGTCGCCGACGAGCCAGTCGGTCAACAGCTTGGAAGACGTTTTTGCGGTCTCGGTGATAACTGGCGCGCTCAGAACGGTGAAGCCGAACATGCCGGCGTTCATCTTCTTCTGCGCGTCGGACCAGTCTTCCGTTTCGATCCAGCCCGCTTCCTTGAGCGCTTCGATCACGGCTTCGTCCTTCACAAGCGCGACGGACGCGGTCTCATGGAGATCTTCGTAATCGGTCTCGGCGTCCAGAAGCACGCCCTGCACGGAACAGCCCTGGTTCGCCTGGAAATAGACCAAAAGCTCGCCGGTCAGCGCATTGTCGTATGCAACGGAAAGCTCTCCGCGGAGGGTCTGCGTATTGCCGGACGTATTGCCTGCGCACGCCGCCGCGATCATCAACAAAACAAACACCAAAAAGAATGCGATCAGTTTTTTCATGGAAATCTCCTTCTCGGATAATCAATTTATCATAACATACATTTTCCGGAACCACAAGCCCCCAAATGTCAAATGTCGGCGACGAAAATTGTATGGAACTTTTTGAACCGTTTCTGCGTCTTACGTTATGAGAATGATCATTCAGTCAACGAAGCAATTGTACGGAGGATACAGATGGCTATGATGCACGACGATGTGTTTATACAGGAGATCGGAAGCGTCAAAAAGACTGCGTTCGGCGTGGCGTTTCTGATCCTCAAAAACACATACGACTGTGAGGATGCGATGAGCGCGGCGATCGTAAAGGCGTACGAGCACCGCAATTCGCTGTTGAAGCGGGGCAGCTTCCGCGCGTGGTTTCTGCGCATTCTGCGAAATGAAGCGTATACCATCCTGCGCGAGCGCCGCAGAGTCCTTGAGACAGATGAGATCCCCGATAGCCCGCAGCCGTTTCCGGATACGGCGCAGGCGCTCGATCTGCATGCTGCGTTGATGCGGCTCAATGCGGATCAGCGGAACCTGCTTTATCTCAAAGAACAGGGCTATTCTTTGGAGGAGATCGCAGCTGTATTGCAGGTCCCCGTCGGCACAGTCAAGTCGCGGATATCCCGCGCAAAGGATGCTTTACGAACGATCCTGGAGGAAAATGAAGATGCGTAAAATACAGATCCGCGTTTCCGATGCGATCCCGGAAATGCCCCATTCCTTTGAACAAACGGTGGAACGGACGCTCGCTGCCGTCTGCACCGAGAAAAAAACAGCTCGCACGGAAGACAAGCCGGAGAAACGCTGGACCCCGCAGACGTCCGACCGTGTCCGAAAGACAGGCAGCAGGCTCGGCAATGTCTTTGCTTATTCCGCGGTCGCGGTGCTGCTCGTCGCGGTCTTCGTGCTCGGCGGCGTCGTGATACGGCATGCGCTGTTCGGATCGGACGATCCGACCCCGCTTGCAAAAACGAAAACGGACCTGTCGCTGGAGTCGAATGCGTCCGTGCCCGCGATCCGGTATCACGGCATGGTTTACGTCATCACCGATCACGAGACGGCGGGCGAGCCGGACGAAAGCGCGATCCGCAGGACGACGGACTCTCCGGTCCCTCTGTCACAATGGCCGACCGAGGAAGGTCAGACGAATTTCGGCGAGACGTCCTACGCCATGACGATCGACGGACTGGTCGTGTTGTACGACAATGAATGGCGCATGTTTGAGCCGCTGCTGCCGGATGCGGACCGCGGCGTGTTTGAGGCTGCATACGCGCAGGTCCTTACGGAACAGTACGAGTTCGACAGGACCTACGATATGCGCCGCGCAAAGATGGAGACCATGTCCGAGGAGGATGCGCAGGATTATGATACGATCATGGAAGGGGAGGAAAACTTCCTGCATCAGCGCCTGGTCCGGCTGCAGCGTATCTTTCCGGTCACGGTCTCCGTCGAACAGGAAGTCGACCGGATGCGGCTGTCCGAGATCGCGTATCTCGACGGACGAATGTATTTCGCGTTTGCCGCGACAAAGGTCTGGGCGTTCGACGCCGAGCCGGAGATCTGCATCAACGGAACGCGGTACAGCGTGATCGATGACAGCGGCTTTTTCAGCCTGAAAGAAACGGAGACCGAGCAGTACGCATTTTATGAGATCGAACCGGGTACGCTTTCCGGCACGGTGCTGATCATGGTCAAAAACAGCGGACACACGTTCCTCTTCATGTATAACGTCGACGAAAAAACGGCGGCGCCTGCGCAGGACGACGCGACGATGCAAAGCGACGTATCATATTATTTCCTTGTGAACAGCGTGCCCGTCTATCCGTATGAGGGCTTCGTGTGGGAATCGAAACCGGAATTGGAAGCGGATGGCGTGGGCGTTCAGCTTGAGGACGAGGAGGTCCTTAGCCAAATCCCCGTCACGGAATACAATGTGGGCATGCCCTTCATTGTACTGACGGCGGACGGCTGGAAGCTGGACGAGATCATGGTTTTTGACGCCGCATACGAGCGCATCATGGACGTCGCCCACAACGGGATTCCGTGGGAGAACGGCTGCGTTGTAACGGAGCTTCTCCAAACGCTTTCGCCGGGCACGTACTACGTGAGCGCGATCGTCTCGTACCGTGCGGAAGATTACAGCATAGGCAACGAGATCGCGATCTGTCTTCACGTCGGCGCGGCGGCTTCCGATACGCCTGCGCCGAAGCCGCAGTATCAACTGATCGTTAACGGAATTTCCGCGCCGGTCGATTCGATCTATGAGGAATCCGCAAAGGGCGAAATGATGAACATGATCCCGATGACCGCGGTGTTCCGGGCGATCGGCTGCGAAACGGAGGTCAAGGGCGATACAGTCGAGATCCGCAAAGGGGACTCGCTGCATCTCGTTCTGGATCTCAAAGCGCACACGCTCTTCGATCCGGAAAAGTCCTGGTATAATGTCCTTACGCTCATGCCGGGCGATTCCGCAGACGCGTTCAAGTGCAAGCGATGCGGAAACGAGCTTTGGGTCTGCGTTAAGTATGCAAGCAGCGCGTTTCAGCTTTTAGGCATGCCGACGGAAAGTATCAAGGGCGACGCCGAAACCCTGACGATGTCTATCATTTTCAAGGGATACGGGGAAGATACCGTTCCGGGCGCAACGCCGACGCCGCCGCAGTCGGCAACCCCTGCGCCGAAGCCTGCATCGACCCTGCAGACGACGCCCCCAACGACGCTCATACCGACGCCCACGCCGACAGAGGAACCGAATCCGATGCATATTCCCATGATCTGCTATAATGGCGAGGTGTACGGCTTGCACGACGAAATACGCCCGGATGCGCCGGACGCCGATGCGGCGTCGGGAACTGTGACCTCCGTCGTGTCGATCACCGAAATACCGAAGACGGACGGACAGGCAAACTTCGGCTCGATCGGTATGCAGTTCTATGTGACGCGGGACGGACTGGTCGTGTGGTACAACAACGCATGGCGTCTGTTTGTGCCGGAGGAGCCGGGCGGCGATCCCGATAAGGTCCTTTGGAATGATCCGAATGCGTTTCCGGGGCTGTTCCGGTTCTGGGACTACGATGAGGAAAACGGCTACCGCGAAGCGCCGGAGAGCGGCGTCCTGTTCCGCTGCGATTTTGACGGCGACAGGACGGAGGATGAGGTCGCCTACGAAATACACGGACAGTATCTGACGATCTCCGTCGGAAAAGCGTCGGTCGAGGTCAGCTTCGGCGCCGGATTGGAGCAGGCGATCCTGCTCGATCTCGATCCGGATTCGACACGGCTGAATCTGCTCGTGGTCTACAATACCGGTTCGGAGGATTACGAGACGGCTGAGCTGCACATGGAAAACGGACGGTTTGTCCGCGGACCGGTCATCTGGGCGTATTGCAGCTTCGACGGTAATACCGTGCGCGGCTCTGCGACGCAGACCGATATTCTGGGGACCAGACTCGGCGGGCGGACCTATCACGGCGAGGAACTGACGCCGGATTCCGAATGGTTCGACTGCGACGTGATCCCGGATGAGATCCAATCCGCATCCGATCGCGTGCGTCTCATGGAAGGCGGCAAGCTGCTGCATCTTGTGCGCGATCTGCCCTGCACGATCGACGGCGCGGACGCGGTGATCCCCGCGGGTTCGTACATATACATGACGCGCTGGCACGAATCCGGAACGCTTGCGGAGATCAGGACGGAGGACGGAACGACCGCGCTGCTCACGGTGGAAAGAGCCGACCCGAACGATCCGGAGCTGAACGGCTATCTGATCGACGGTATCACGCAGGATACATACTTCGACAACATCTTCTACGCCGACTGAACCAAAACGAAAAAGAGCTGCGATCCCGCATCTCTTTTTGTATTATATCAAAGCCGCAATTCTCGCCCTCCCTGTGTAAGGACGGCGGGAGCGTTATTTACTGCAGCGCGTCGATGAGGTCCGCAAGGTCAGCGTTGACGACGATCGAACGCGATTCGATTTGCGGCGGGCACTGCGCTTCGCCGAGGTTCACGCAGACGTACGTCGCGTTCGGGTTTTGCGCGGTCAGTTTCCAGAACGGATACTTGATGATCGCGGGCGTGTTGCCGCCCACGCCGAGCTCCAGGAGAAGCAGCTTTTCGTTGAGATGCTTTTCGACAAACTCCACATACCGTGACGCCGCCTCGTTCCAGCCGAGGTCCTCGACAAAGGTCTCGTCCGCGCGGAGGTTCATCGCCATCGGCGCGCCGCATTTCGGACAGCGCGGCACGAGCGCGGAGGGGATGCGCATATCCTTCTGCTCTGCGATCATCCGGAGGATGACCTCTTCGTTGTCATAGGTGCGGCGGTGGCACGGCGTTGAGCATTGGAAGAGCCCGTAATCGCCCTGCGTGTAAAAGAGCTGCGCCTTGTCGAATCCCGCCTTCTGGAAGCAGTGGTCAACGTTCGTGGTGATCACGAAATAATTCTTGTCTTTGACAAGCTTCAAAAGGTGCTGATACACCGGCTTCGGCGGGTTTTCGTAGCGGTTGATGAGAATGTACCGGCTCCAGTACGCCCAGTATTCCTCCGGCGTCGGAAACGGATAGAACCCCGCGGTGTACATGTCGCGGAAGTGATACTTTTGAATGAAGTCGGAAAAGAACCGCTTGAAGCGATCGCCCGCATAGGTAAAGCCCGCGGCGGTCGAAAGCCCCGCGCCCGCGCCGATCACGATCGCGTCAGAGTCCGCTATCGCGGTTTTCAGCCGGTTTACAAGCCCCGGCGTGATCTCGGTATACTGCATGAAAAAACTCCTTTCCGGCTAATTGAGAAGCGCCTGATAGAGCCGCAGGTCCGCTTCCTTGAACACATTGAATACGACGTCGATCGGGCAGCGCTTTCGGTACGCCTTCACGGTCTCGACCGCGATCCGCGCGGCTGCGTCTTGCGGGAAGCCGAACACACCAGTCGAGATGCAGCAGAAAGCGACGCTTCCGATCCCGTTTTCTTCGGCGAGCGCAAGACAGCTTTCATAGCAGGATGCAAGCTCTTGGCAATGCTGTTCCGTGAGCCTGCCGGACACGATCGGTCCGACCGTGTGCAGCACGTACTTTGCGGGAAGATTAAACCCCGGGGTCAGCTTTGCGCTGCCGGCGGGCTCCTCATGTCCCTGCTGCTGCATGATTTCGTTGCACGCAAGCCGCAGCTCGACGCCCGCAAAGGTATGGATCGCGTTGTCGATGCAGCCGTGGTTCGGGGAAAAGCAGCCGAGAAGCGTCGAGTTTGCGGCATTCACGATCGCGTCGACCGCGAGCGTCGTGATGTCCCCGCGCCAAAGGTATTGGTGCGGACGGATGGGGGAGAGCTCCGCAAGCGTTGTCACGCCCTTTTCACGCGCCGCCTCCCGAAGGTATGCGTCCTGCACGGCAAGAAATTCCGTGCTCGCCTCCTTGGGCGGGCGCACATTGAACAATCCCCGCAGCAGCCGTTTCTGTTCAAAAACGTCCCGCGGGATCTCGTTCCGATATCCCTGTTCATCCAGCATCGCCCGAATGAGCCAAACTCTGCGCTCGTCCTGTGTCATGCCGTTATTGTATCACGCGGCGGTTTTGCTTGTAAAGAAAAAAAGGAACGCTCTGGAAAGGGGTTTTCAAACCGGGCTCTTTTCGACCCTCCCTTGTGATGGAGGGTGGATGCCGAAGGCAGACAGGAGGGTAGTATTTACAAGAACTACCCATCAGTCTCGCTTCGCGATCCAGCTCCCCTGACAAGGGGAGCTCGACAAGTGCGAACCAAAAGAGTCCCTCGTGGAGTGGGAAAACGATGGCAACGTGCGATTAACGCGCGACGGTTCTGCTTTTGATTCTACGACCGAATGATTTTGTTACTATTGCGCAGCCGCAATTCATCCATATAAAAACAGAGAGCGTCGTTCGCTCTCCGGTTATAAAACCTGATCCTCTTCCGATGGCTCGTACCGCATAATCTCATCGACGTCGCAATGCAGGATCCGGCAGAGATCGTTGACGGTCGTCGTGTTCAGCGGCTTGTTCTTCCGCAGCTTGTCGATGGTGGAACTTGAAAGATGATGCTTCGTGATCAGCGTATACGTCGATTCGCCCGACGTCTTCAGCGTTTTCCAGAACGGCTCGTAAACGATCAAACCGCATCACCTCCTTACTTTTTATTCTATTTTATGATTCTTTTCTTGACCATAGTCGCAAAAGAGACTATAATATGGAATAAGGAGGTGCTATAAGTATGCAGAAACAAATAGGCAAAATAAAACCAACGACGGTCATTCTTTCTATTCTATGTATTTTGGGGGTTATCTTTCTGTTTATCAATGGATTCTTTACATATTATTGGTTATCGGATTTTTCTTATGGCGGCATAAGTTATGAAATGTACAAAACCAGCTTTGTTTATTTGATAGAAAATGCAGCAATGTGGCAACTGTATCCCATAATTATTTGTACAGCTCTGGTCGTTGTATTGGCGACTGCCTGGATTCAAATAATCGGCAGTAAATCAATAAGATATATGGGGTCTGTCAGCAGCGCAATCGCGCTAGCAGCATTCGTTGTAGGAACAATTGCAGGTATCAATTCTTTTTTCCACAATTTTTCTACAAAATACTTACACGCAAGGTATTTTGACAAGCTGAATGTTTTGTTCTATTTTGAAATCCTGATCCTGATTTCGATTCTGATTTTGTCATGTATCAATGATTACAGAACCTATAAGCATAAGATGTAAAATCGCGTAATATAAAAACGCCGGAGGATAGCCTCCGACGTTTTTTTTATGAAAGCGTCAATAATTTTCCGCGTTGACCTCGAAATACGCCTGCGGGTGGGCGCAGGTGGGGCAGATCTCCGGCGCCTTTTCGCCGATCACGATGTGCCCGCAGTTGCGGCATTCCCAGACCTTGACCTCGCTCTTTTGGAAGACTGCGGCGGTCTCGACATTCCTTAGCAGTGCGCGATAGCGTTCCTCATGGTGCTTTTCGATCGCGGCGACCAGACGGAATTTCTCCGCAAGCTCCGCAAAGCCCTCCTCCTCGGCGGTCTTTGCAAAGCCCTCGTACATGTCCGTCCATTCGTAGTTTTCGCCGTCCGCGGCGGCCTTGAGGTTTTCGGCGGTCGTGCCGATGCCGCCGAGCTCCTTGAACCACATCTTGGCGTGTTCCTTCTCGTTGTCCGCGGTTTTCAGAAACAGCGCGGCGATCTGCTCATAGCCGTCCTTCTTTGCGCGGGAGGCGAAATAGGTGTACTTGTTGCGCGCCTGCGATTCGCCCGCGAACGCGGCGAGCAGGTTCTGTTCGGTTTTCGTACCTGTATATTTGCTCATATGTCCTCCTTGTCGTGATCATGAATAAAGCAAATCCGTCAGATCCGGCGACATGCGCGGCGGATCTGACTCCTTACGACGGTACGCGCGGGGAGCGCGCGATCTGCCTCTGTAACGAAGCGAAGCGGAGTGGATGTTGCCGCCCGAAAATCCGCAGGATTTTAGGCAAAAGCTGAAAACCGTTCGGATGAAAATACTTTCATCCGACCGAAGCGTTTACGCTTTCCAAAGCCCGTGCAGGTTGCAGTAGGCATAGACCGCTTCGACTTCGTCGCCGTCGCAGATCCTGAAGCAGACCTCCGGCGCGTCGCCGGGGTTCAACGCCTTTCTCTGATTGCCGTATTTGGTCTGTAAGCTGACCCATTCGATGTAGTGCTCGGGGAGCATCGGGTGCGCGGCGGCGCCGATCTTTACCTTGACGCAGCAGCCGTCGACTTCGACGACGGGAACGTGCTTTTCGAGCGACGCGTCGGTCGTGCCGGGGACGATCTCCTTCATGGGCTTGCCGCAGCACATGACGGGGACGGGGGTCTTCTTGACGATCGCGATGATCTGTCCGCAGGTTTCGCAGCGATAGAATTTCATTTCCATACCGGGTTCCTCCTTTTTTGTTTTAGCAAAAAAGCGCACCGAAAGGCGCTTTGATCTCAGAAGCTTGAAAAGCCGTAGGTGTTGACCATGGCGTCGAGCTTGACGCCTGCCTTGCACAGCGGGCATTCGTGCGCGGGGGAGCTTTCGTAGTCCTCCCAGATGTGGTTTGTATCGCAGATCGCGGTGACGGGGTAGCCGCCGCATTCCTTGATGTTGGCGAGGATCGAGCAGATGCCGACCGTTTCGCCGCCGTAGTAGCGGATCGCCTCGATCGCGCCGAGCGCGGTATAGCCCGTGGAAACGGACGCCGCCAGCACGAGGACGTTCTTTCTGCGGATCATGGGCGCGGTGTTGTCGCGGAACAAAAGCTGACTGCCGGTCGTGTGCTCGGGCGTAACGACGCAGATCGGACGTCCGGCGTTCATGCTGGTGTAGCTCTGCTTAGAAAGCTCGCTTGCCATGCACGCGCCGATGACCTCGGTGCCGTCCAGGCAGAGGATCGTATCGACGATCGTGGTCGATTTGAAGCGATTTGCCAAATGGATCGCGGCTTCACGCGCTTCGGGCAGGCAGTACTTGGTCATGGTCAGGTCCACATAGTAATTGATGTGGCTGTGGCTGGTTGCAAAATGACCCTTCGCCACGCGCAGCGGAAGATTCCCGTTGTTCGGGTTCCGGTATTCACGCATTTGAATCGACATCCGATATTTCCCTCCTCCTGTCAGTCAACTTATAATATAACAAAATCGGCGGCGGGTGTCAATGCCGCAGCCGAGATTTTTGTATGATTATACAGTATAATTTCTACTTATAACTGTGCAGACCCGGCAGAAGCGTGTTGACGCCGATATAGGTGAACAGTACGCAGACAAAGCCCGCAACGCCGAACAGCGCGGCGGTCCTGCCGCTCCAGCCCTTGCGAATGCGCAGATGCAGGTAAACGAGGTAGATCACCCAGGTCACGAGCGCCCACGTCTCCTTCGGATCCCAGCTCCAGTAGCTGCCCCAGGCGTTCTCCGCCCAGACGCCGCCGATGCCGATCGTGACGGTCAGGAACATCATGCCGAGGGAAACGCAGCGATAGCTGATCGTATCGAGCTTTTCCTTCTTCGGAATGTGCGTGTCCCAAAAGCCGTTTTCCTTCATTTTATCGCGCAGAAGGAAGATGAGTGAAAGCACGAACGACACGCCGAACGCACCGTATGCGATGATGACGGTCGAAACGTGGATGCCGAGCCAGCTGCTTCGAAGCGCCGGCATCAGGTTCCGGATGCTGTCGATGCCGTTTGCTTCAATGACCCGAAGCTCATTCAGCTTCTGCACGCCCGCATACACCGCCAAAAGCAGGGTGACGGGGGAGGCGAACGCGCCGAGCACCGGGAAGTTGAATTTCAGGATAAAGATCAGGCTGACGAGCGCAAGCGCCCAGGAAAACGCGGTGGAAAACTCGTACTGGTTCGCCATTGGCAGCCGTCCCATCACGATCCCGCGCAGCACGATCGCCGCCGTATGTACGAGCAGCGCAGCAAGCTGTACGCGGATCGCAAGCTTTGAGAGGACGGGCTTTTTGACCGCGACATAGAAGAAGGAAAGAAGCATCGTGACAAAATGCAGCGCAAGCGTCACAAGAAAGAGTATGCTTTCCGCCCGGTTCATTTTGCCGCCTCCTTTCCGGTCGCCTTTCGGACCGCACGGTCGAACTGTTCAACAAACAGCGGCGCAAGCTTTCTGCTTTTGCCGTGCACCGTCCAGGCGCCGTCCTCCTCCCGGATCGCCCAAAGCGTTTCCGGCACGACGTACAGCGCGCAGAACAGCCCGAGCGCGGTGAGGATCCCGCCGACGAGCACGAGCCATGCGAAGGAATCCTTCTTGACGCGCAGCAGCGTGTATTCGATCGGCTCGGACAGCGTGATCGCATAGGGACTGAGATCGATGACGGCGCCGGGCGCAAAGTAGTTCCTGCCGACGTCCATATGCTGTCCGTTTACGAAAAACAGGATCTGATAGGCGGGCGTTCCGGCATGATCCGGCTCGTACGCGTTCAAAAACAGCGAGAGTCCCGGCAGAAAATCGATCGTCAGCTCCTCGCCGACGCAGAGGTCCGCGCTTTCAAACGGAACACCGTCCTCCGAGATCGTGACGCGCACAGCATCGCCGCTTGCAGTCTGATAAAACTTGTATCCTTCGAGCACGGCGGGATGGTTGACGCTCGACGTGCCGCGCTGCGTTTCGCCGGTTGCGGTGTTCTTGACGGTCAGCGTCGAAACGTACTGCTCGACGAACCCGGTTTCATTGCGTTCGATCCGGAAGTCCTCGATCGTGACCTCGCAGGGCTTGTTATCGATCGGCTTCGTCTGTCCGGGCGTGCCGTATACTTCGGCGGAAAACAGCGTGATCTGCCCGAGCGCATAACCCAAAATGATCAGCACGATCCCGATATGGCATACCCACGCGCCCCAGTAGCCGATCCGGTTGCGATACGCGAACAGGAGCTCCTTTCCGTCGGCGGTCGATCGGACCGGGCGATAAAAGCGCATTTGCCGGAAAACGGGCGCAGGATCGGCAACGCCGGAAACGGATGCGGTCGGCGTTTCCGAGATCGCGTGCGCGGGATCCTTTGCAGTTTTAGTCTGCCGGATCAGCGTACGAACGCGTGTGAGACTGCAGAGCAGCACGGAAAGGCACAGCAGCGCCGTAAGCGCGATGAACCACCAGCTGTGGAACACGTCGTCGAGATGAAACGCAAGGATGAATGCCGCCGTACGTTCGGAATATGAATCCCGATACTGCAAGAACTGCTCGCCCTGCGGTACGAGACTGCCGATCACGCAGGCGATCGCAACGACGATCAGCAGGATGATCGCGAACTTCATCGACGCGATAAACTTGTAGACTTTTTTGAGGATCTCCATGATGATAAGAAAGCGGCAAAGGGCAGGCGCTTTTCGGGCGGACCCTTTGCCGCAAGTCTTGTGGGTTGTTATTCCGCCTTCAGCAGCGCCATCCCCTGATTGATGAGCTCTTCCGCCGTGTTGAGACAGCGGGTCGCAAGCTCGGAGTTGTGCGCGCCTTCGGAGTTTTCAACGTAGCAGTAGTCAAAGAACCACTGCGCCTTCCGATAGAGCTCGCGGACCTCGTTCAGCCGGTCTTCGCTTACGGAACCGGACTGGTTCGCTTCGGCAAGCGCTCTTTTGAAATCGGCGAGCAGGTTGCCGACGCGGGTCTCCTCCGCGGAGATGCGCGCCTGGATGTTCTGGACGAACGTGATCATCTCATCCGCGTTCTTTGCGCCGAGATCTTTATGACAGGCAAGGCAGGTCTCGAGCAGCGTCTTGTCCTTCAGCGGACTTACGAGCGTATGGCTGTGGTAGATGTTCTGCGTCTGCGGATTCTGCACGACCGGCATATGGCAGTCGGCGCAGTTCAAAACGCCCGCATGCTTGCCGAGCAGTACCGTTTCCATCTCGGGATGCTGGACCTTCAGCATCTTTGCGCCGGTGCTTTCCTGCGTCCAGTCGGAAAAACCGATCTCGGTGAAGTAGTCGTACGTCGCCTCCGGCGTCATGGCGTCGACGGAGTCGTGCGGCATGGTCGTTTCCTTGGTCTCCGGATTGAAGTAGTACTCAATGTGGCACTGTCCGCACGCGAGGACGCCGGGATCGATCGTGCTGAGATTGTCGCCGAGCGCCTTGGTGATATAGCTGTGCGTGACCGTGAGGTTCTCCTTCGGCTGCGTGCCGTTGCCGGGGTTGTTGCCGTGGCAGGTATAGCAGCTGACGGTCTCGCCGCCGTTTTCGGTGATCTGCGCGTAAACCTCGTCGAACGGGCGCGAGTAGACCTCAACGCCCTCGTCGTTTACGAGCTTGGTGAAGTTCGGCGTCTTGCAGGTGAGGCAGTTTGCCATGCCGTGCGGACGCTTGGTCTTTGCAACGTCGGTGAGCGTGTAGTTGTGTCCGCGCGCGCTGCCGTAGTCCTTTGCAAACCCGTAGCCCTCGTAGATCTCCACAAGGTACGGATCGAGCTCCAGATAGTCGACGACCTCTTCATTCTCGGCATTCCTGCCCCAGGAAACGACGATGTCGGGGAAGATCGCGTTCCAGTCGGAAGCGGTGATCGTTTCGTCCGCGCTGGTCGCCGCCGGCGCTTCGACCTGCCGATAGTCGATGTCGTCACGTGAAAGCGGAGCGGATTTGTACTTGATGTCGTGCTGACTGACAATGCCCGCTACAAACAGCACGGCAATGATCACGATGACCGCGCCGATGATGAGCTTTGCAGCCTGATTGCGTTTTTCCATAGCTTATGCCTCCTTTTGTACGGGGCAGGGCGGGGTGATGACGTGCGAAGGGCACTTCTCCGCGCACTTGCCGCACTGGGTGCAGTTTTCATAGGTGATCCGCGCCAGGTTGCCGTCCATATGGATCGCGTCATGCTCGCACTGCCGCGTGCACAGCGTGCAGCCGATGCAGCCTGCGGAGCAGACCTTTTTGACCTGCGGTCCCTTGTCGCGGTTTTGGCATTGCACCGCAACGTGTTTGCTTTCCGGAATGAGCTCAATGAGCCCCTTCGGACATGCCTTGACGCACAGCCCGCAGGCAACGCACAGCTTGCGGTTCACGACCGCAACGCCGTCGATGATCTTGATCGCGCCCTGCGGACACACGTTCACGCAGGAGCCGAGACCCATGCAGCCGTAGTCGCAGTTTTTGAGATTTATGCCGGCAAGCGCCGCCGAACGGCAGTCGTGAATGCCGACGTAGTTGCCCTGTATGCCGGACGCTTCACAGGTGCCCTTGCAGCGGACGAACGCAATCTTGCGCTCGACAAATTCCGCATCGGTGCCCATGATGCCGCCGATTTTTTCGGCAACCGGCGCGCCGCCGACGGGACAGCCGTTGACCGGCGCTTCGCCTGCGACGATCGCCGCAGCCATTGCGTCGCAGCCTGCATAGCCGCACGCGCCGCAGTTGTTTCCCGGCAGACATTCGCGAACCTCCGTTTCACGCTCGTCGACCGGCACATGGAATTTCTTGCCGGTGAACACGAGTCCCGCGCCGACGATGATGCCGATCGCGGTGATGACGCCGGTGGTGATCAGAATAATAATCGGTGCGCTCATTGTCCGACCCCCTTCAATACCGTTTCGATCGCGGGCTGCAGCTCCGTGAAGCCCATGAATGCAATGGACATCAGCGCCGCCGCAAGCATGACGACGGGTGCGCCGCGCACGGGACGGGGAAGATCCTCCTCGCTGATGCGCGAACGGATGCCGGCGAGCAGCACGATCGCAATCGTGTAGCCGACCGCCGTGCCGAAGCCGGAGAATACGCTTTCGATGAAGTTGTAGCCGAACTTGTCGATGTTGTCGATCGCGATACCGAGCACCGCGCAGTTGGTGGTGATCAGCGGCAGATAGATGCCGAGCGCCTTATAGACCGAGGGAGATTTCTTTTTGAGGAACATCTCCACGATCTGCACGAGCGCCGCGATGACGAGAATGAAGACGATCATCTTCATGAACTCCAGGTGCAGCGGAACGAGGATCCCGTTGTACAGGAGGCTTGCGACCGCCGATGCGATCGTGATGACGAAGATGACCGCGCCGCCTAAGGATGCGGATGCCTTGATTTGACGGGAAACGCCGAGGAACGAGCAGATGCCGAGGAACTGGTTCAAAACGACGTTACTGATCAACGCGTTCAAAATGACGATCAATACCAAACGAATCATTTTGCTTCCTCCTTTGCTTCCTCACAGCGCATGGCGCAGGTTGTACAGCAGCCGTTGCAGCCGTCGCTGTTCACCAGCTCATGCTGACGCGTCTTGATGCCGATCGCGTTCATGATGATGATAAACACCGCAATGACCAGGAACGCTCCCGGCGGCTGAATCATGATGCCGACCGCATATTCCTGCGGGAATACGGTAAAGCCGAACACGGTGCCTGCGCCTAAAAGCTCACGCACGAGACCCGCAAGCGTCAGAGCAACGGTGAAGCCGAGGCCCATGCCAATGCCGTCCATGACGGAGAGCCCGGGTGTGTGCTTGTTTGCGTACGCTTCGGCGCGGCCCAGGATGATGCAGTTGACAACGATCAGGTCTATGTAGGTGCCGAGCGCCACATCGACGTCCGGCAGGTACGCCTTGATCAGCAGCTTGACCACCGTAACGAGCGACGCGACGATGACGATGTAGGCGGGAAGGCGAACCTCGTCCGGAATGACGTTGCGCATCACGGAGATCAGGAAGTTGGAAAGGATCAGAACCGCGAGTGTTGAGAGACCCATGCTGATGCCGTTGATCGCCGCGGTGGAGACCGCCAGCGTCGGGCACATGCCGAGCATCAGAACGAGCGTCGGGTTTTCCTTAATGAGGCCGTTGTACAGCCGTTCCAGATACTTAT
>JAEESS010000070.1 GCA_016286445.1 Bacillota bacterium | reverse complement strand
GAGCATGGACGCCGTGCGGGAAGAACTGCTGCGGTATCTTTGATTTTCAGAAAAGCCTCTTCGGAGGCTTTTTTCTTGAATTTTGCCGCGAACCGCCGTATAATGGCAGTGTATAAAGGAGCTGTGCGATGAAAAAGCGTTCCGACATGATCACAAACCTGTTTTTCCGGCTGCTTCCGGTGCAGATCCTTCTGCTCGCCATCGGGAGCATCAATTCCGTGATCGACGGCGTCATGGCGAGCAATTTCATCGGCGCGGACGCCATGACCGTGACCGGTCTCTATATGCCGCTCATCAAGGTCGCGGAAACGATCAACGTCGTGCTGCTGGGCGGTTCGCAGATCCTGTGCGGACAGTTCCTCGGCAAGAATCAGGTCGATCGCACGCGGAAGGTATTTTCGCTGGACATGATCCTGATCGTGTCGGTCTCCGTACTCTTTACATTGATTTCCTTGCTCTTTCCGATGAGTCTTGCCCGCGCGGTCGGCGCGGACGCGCAAAGCGCGGAGGGGCTCAGGGACTATATCCTCGGAATGGCGATCGGCGTTTTGCCGCAGATGCTCGGTATGCAGCTGACCGCGTTTCTGCAGCTCGAACAGCAGCAGAAGCGCACCTATGTCGGGATCGGTCTGATGATGCTCGTCAACGCCGCGCTCGACTATCTCTTTATTGTTGTGCTGCATATGGGAATGTTCGGGCTCGGGCTCTCCACCTCGATCAGCTACTGGGCGTTCTTCCTTGTGCTCGGTTCGTATTATTTCAAGAAAAAAGCGGTCATCCGGTTCTCGCCGCGTGGGTTAAATCTGTCGGACCTTCGGTCGATCGTTCGCATCGGCATTCCCGGCGCGATTACCACGCTGTGCCTGTCGATCCGCGGGTTCGTTCTGAACGCGCTGCTGCTGCGTGTTTCCGGCGGCGAGGGCATTGCGGCGCTGGCCACGCTGAATACGTTCGGCGGGCTTCTGTACGCAGTATCGGGCGGACTTGCGGCGACAACGCGGCTGCTGGTCAGCGTGTACGCGGGCGAGGAGGATCGCGACGGCATTTCAAGGATCATGAAGGCTGCGCTGTATAAAGGTGTTCCAATCGTGTGCGGCGTCGCGCTGCTGACCGCCTGTCTTGCGGTCCCGCTTACCCGTGCGTTCTTTCAGGATCCCGGCAGCAGCGTCTTTTTCCTGACGAAATGGCTGTTCCGGATCTATCCGCTGTGCATGCCGCTGTCTGCGATTTGCGTGATCTTTACCAATTATAATCAGAGCATGGCGCGCATGAAGATCGTCCATGTGCTGTCCGTCATGGACGGACTTCTCGGCACATGTCTTGCGTCGCTGGCGCTTGCACCGCTGTGCGGCGCGATCGGCGTCTGGATCGCGCATGTGCTGAACGGCGTATTCACCACGATCGCCGTCGTCGTTTATGCGATCCTCGTGCGGAAGCGGTTCCCGCGGTCGACGGAGGATCTGATCGCGATCCCGGACGGCTTCGGCGTGTCGGACGAGCGGAGACTTTCGATCCCGATCCGCGACGCGCAGGCGGTGACCAGCGCGTCCGAACGGATCATGGCGTTCTGCAGCGCGCGGGGGATCGATCGGAAGCATGCGTATTATGCGGGTCTGTGCATGGAGGAATTGGCGGCAAACATCACGGAACACGGATTCAACGACGGAAAGCCGCACACGGCGGAGATCCGCGTCGTGCAGAAGGACGACGGACTGCTGCTGCGCATCAAGGACGACTGTCGCGCGTTCAACCCGCAGGAGGCGATGGAGCTGATGGATCCGAAGGACCTCACGCACAACATCGGTCTGCGCATCGTGCAGCGGTACGCCAAGAAGATGTACTACAACAGCGCTTTGGGTCTCAACGTGATCACGATCGAGCTGTAATCCGAACGGCAGACGTCGCATCGCTTTCACAAGCGGTGCTTTTTTGTATTCCGTTTCCGCTGTCAAAAGAATAACGAATGAGAATGACGCAGGTGAAAAGCCTATGCGGCGTCGATCATGATTTCAATTTAGTACGTTTTCGGATCTTGTAGACGAAACACTTGCGAAAAGCGGTTGATGTTGATAGAATAGAGCAATCGAAAGGAGGCGCGGAATGAGGATCCTGCTTGTAGAAGACGATCAGGCGATTGTTGAGACGCTCTCGGAGTTTCTGGAAAGCGAGGGCTTTTCGATCACGTCGAAATCGTCGGAAAAACCGGCGATCGCAGCGATCGATG
Source organism: Bacillota bacterium (assembly GCA_016286445.1). Lineage (GTDB taxonomy): Bacteria > Bacillota > Clostridia > Christensenellales > CAG-138 > UBA3792. Next base: position 10,747 of record JAEESS010000070.1, on the reverse strand, counting down.
CGGCGCCGTTCGATCTTGTGCTGCTGGACGTATCGCTTGCGCGGGGAAGCGGATTCCCCGTCTGCGAAGCGGCAAAGGCAAAAGGAATCCCCGTGATCTTCCTGACCGCGTCCGGCGATGAAAACAGCGTGGTCAAAGGGCTCGACATGGGTGCGGACGACTATATCACCAAACCGTTCCGCCCGCGGGAGCTTGTTTCGCGCATCAGAAGCGTGCTGCGCAGAAGCGGCGCGGAATCCGTGCTGCAAGTCGGCAACGGCGTTGCGGTCGATCCGGATCGCGGCGTCGTGACAAAGGACGGCGGCGAGATCAAGCTTTCCGCACTGGAATTTCGGCTGCTGATGGCGTTTCTGAACCATCGCGGCAAGCTCATGACGCGGGAAAAGCTTTTGGAGGACATCTGGGACATCGCGGGCGATTTCGTCAACGACAACACGCTGACCGTGTACATCAAGCGCCTTCGGGTGAAGCTCGGCGACGATCCGCAGGATCCGCAGATCATCAAAACCGTACGCGGGCTCGGGTACCGCATGGACTGATATGTTTCGGAATCGGGAACTGAAAATCGAATGGATCATAGACGCCGCGCTGACGGTTCTGCTTTCCGCGGCAGGGTTCTTTGTGCATCCGCTTGCCGGCGTTTTGCTTCTTGTGCTCGGCGGAGGGCTAACCGCGCTGCATCTGTTTCTCGGACGCCGGCGTTATGCAAGGATCGACGCGCTTTCAAAGAGCGTCGACCGTGTGCTGCACGAACAGGATCGGATCCTGATCACGGACAGCGAGGAGGGCGAGCTTGCGATTTTAACCGCCGAGATTCGCAAGATGACCGTGCGCATGAAGGAACAGACCGAGCAGCTGAAGGACGACAAGCGCCTTCTGTCCGACGCGATCGCGGACCTGTTTCACCAGATTCGGACGCCGCTGACCTCCATGAACCTCATTGTATCGCTGCTTTCCGAGGACGACCTTCCGATGGAAAAACGGCTTCGGTATCTGCATGAGCTCAAACAGCAGCTTATGAGGATCCAATGGATCACGGAAACGCTTTTGAAACTCTCCAAGCTGGACGCCGAAACGGTGCGGTTCCGCCCGGAGCCGATCGCTGCAAAGGAGCTCATCGAACAGGCGGCGGAGCCCCTTGCAATCCGCATGGAATTGATGGACATTGCCTTTGCAATCGAGGACGACGGTGCTGTGCTTTCGGTCGATCGGGCATGGACCGTTGAAGCGCTTTCCAACATTCTGAAAAACTGCATGGAGCATACGCCCGAAGGCGGGAAGATCACGGCGCGCGTAGAGGAAAGTCCGGTGTTCTGCCGCATTACGATCAGCGATACCGGAACGGGCTTTGATCCGGAGGATCTTGCGCATATCTTCGAGCGCTTCTACCGCGGCAAAAACGCAGCGGACGACAGCATCGGGATCGGGCTTGCGCTTTCGCGTGAGGTGATCGCCGCACAGGGCGGCACGATCGTTGCAAAGAACGCCGACACAAGCGGCGCGCAGTTTGTGATCACGTTCTATAAGGCAGTTCTATAAAAAACAAAAAAGTATTTTTGTGACAGTCACCGAACTGTCACTTTTCTTTTGTACAATGGTTGCAGAAGAACCGAAGGAGGTCATTTTCATGGAGATTTTGAAGGTCGAAAACCTGACGAAGATATACGGCGCGGGAAACGCTGAGGTCCGCGCATTGGACGGTGTATCGTTTGCGGTGGAGAAGGGCGAATTCCTTGCGATCATCGGTCCGAGCGGCAGCGGTAAATCGACGCTTTTGCATGCGCTCGGCGGCGTCGACCGACCGACGTCCGGCAAGGTCTATATGAACGGGCAGGACGTCTACGCGCAGAACGAGGAGCAGCTTGCGATCTTCCGCCGCCGTCACGTCGGGCTCATCTACCAGTTCTATAACCTGATTCCGGTGTTGAACGTGGTCGAAAACATGACGCTGCCGGTACGCATGGACGGGCGCAGGGTCAATGAGGAGCGCTTGAACGAGCTTCTGCACTTGCTCGCATTGGAGGATCGCAAAAATAATCTGCCCAATCAGCTTTCCGGCGGACAGCAGCAGCGCGTTTCGATCGGACGGGCTTTGATGAACGCGCCGGAGATCGTGCTTGCCGACGAGCCGACCGGCAACCTCGATTCCAAAAACAGCCGCGAGATCGTGGAGCTTTTGAAACTATCCAACCGCAAGTACAACCAGACGCTGATCGTCATCACGCACGACGAGCAGATCGCGCTGCAGGCGGACCGCGTGATCGCGATCGAGGACGGCAGGATCACGAAGGACGAGCGCATCCGGAGGGCGCAGGCATGAACATTCTGCATACCTTTACACGGCGCGCGCTGAAGAAGAACCGCATGCGCACATGGGTCACAATCATCGGCATCATGCTTTCGATGGCGCTTTTGACCGCAGTCATCGAAGGCGCGTACAGCGGACTGGTCTATATGCGCGGCGTGACGACAGAGGACACGGGCGACTGGCACGGCTACTTTTGGGGGCTGGATGATTCGACCGCGCAAAGCGTCAAAGATCAGGACTTTATAGAGGATGTCGTGATGACATGGCGACTGATCGGCTATGAGGCGAAGGATCCCGAAACCGAACGTCAGCCGATCTTTGTCGATGCGCTCGAAGGCGATTCGACGCTGATCGCAAGCCGCATCAAAGAAGGCAGAATGCCCGAAAACGATCGTGAGCTGATCCTCTCGAGCAATTTCTACAATTTTTCGCGGGAGACGGATTTTTCCGCGTATGAGGTCGGCAAAACGATCACTCTGTCAATCGGCAATCGTATGAGCCCGGACGGCGAGCCGCTTTCCGAGTATGATTCGATGTGGGAGGGCGAGACCGTCGACGATGCCGTTCCCATGACCTATACGATTGTCGGCGTCTATCGGAGCTTCGATCCCTCGGTGCAGGGCACGGGCTACCGCGCGCTGACCAAAGGACGGGGGACGGGCGCGTGCTCCGTGTTCTTCAAGGTCAGGCATCCGTACTTCTTCAAGAGCGTCATGGATCGTCAGACGGTATCCGAGAACTGGCGCAAGAACGCCTCGCTGATGCGGTTCTACGGCGTGTTCAATGACGACGTCATTGTCAGTGTGCTCTACGGCTTTACGGCAGTGCTGGTCGTGCTCGTCATGTTCGGCTCAATCTCGCTGATTTACAACGCGTTTTCGATCTCGGTCGCTGAGCGCACGCGGCAGTTCGGCATCTTAAAATCGATCGGCGCGACGAAAAAGCAGATCCGCGCGTCGGTGCGCTATGAAGCGCTGGTGCTTTCCGCGATCGGCATCCCGATCGGGCTCATCATCGGCTGCGCGGGCATCGGGATCACGCTGTGGGCGATCCGCGATACCATTTCGGCGTTGATGCCGAATGCCGAAACACAGATGCGCCTTGCGCTGCATCCGATCGCGCTTTTGATCGCCGCAGTGATTGCGCTCATCACGGTGCTGATCTCCGCCGCGGTTCCCGCACGGCGGGCGGCGCGGCTGCAGCCGATCGAAGCGATCCGCCAAAGCGCGGACGTCAAGACGAAAGCGAAGGAGGTCAGAACCTCCAAGCTCACCGAGAAGCTGTTCGGCTTCGAGGGCGCGATGGGCGCGAAGAACTTCAAGCGCAACAAAAAGGGCTATCGCGCGACGGTGCTGTCGCTGTTTATGAGCGTAGTGCTGTTCATCTCCGCCTCGTCGTTCTGCGCCTACCTCACCGATATGGTCAAGACGGTTGCCGAAAGCAGCAATGTCGACGTGTTCGCCTATGTGCCGGTTTATGCCGCAAAGGACGTGATGCAGCAGATGCGTACGTTCGACGGCGTCACGCGGTCGGCGTATTTCTACCCTGTGGGCAACACATACAAAACCGACCCCGCGCTTCTGACCGACGCCTATAAAGCCGTGCCGACACAAGCGGAACCGGCGATTGCAAACCTGGAGGTGCTCTATCTGGAGGACGAGGCGTTCCGTGCGCTGTGCAAGGCAAGCGGCGTCGATCCGGAGCCGTACTTTGCGGAAGACTGCCCCTACGGCGTTTTGATGAACACGGGAATCACGCAGCAGGTGATTGACGGAAAGCGTGTGAAGTATTACCGCTACGATTTGTTCCGCGACGATGCGCTGCCTGTGTCGGTGGAGACGAGGGAAATCCCAAAACGCGACGGCTTTGTCTGGGAATATATGTATGACCATGAAGCGGAAGAAATGAAGGTCGCCTACTATCCGGAGGAATACTGGCGGCAGGCGATGGCGGCAGCTGCGGAAACGCATTCGTATACGCTCGACCGCGAAAAAGCGGACGCGATTCTCACGGAAGACGAGGCGAGCGTGCCCGTGACCTACTCGTTCGACGCGTTTGTACAATCCGACGATTTCTGCATCCCGACCGATCGCGCGTCGCTGATCTATCCGTTCTCCCGTCTGCCGGAAGCGACGTACAAGAGCGAATCGCAGGCGCAGCTGTACTTTCAGACGACCGATCACAAGGACCTTCGGGAAGCGCTTTTGAAGCTGTTCGAAGCGTCGGATTTCAAGTACAACGCCTATGCGGGCGACGTCGCCGAGGAGCGCGAGCAGAGCCGCATGATCGTCGGCGTCGTCAACGTGTTCGCCTACGGCTTCATCATCCTGATCTCGCTGATTGCGGCGGCAAACGTGTTCAATACGATCAGCACGAACATCATGCTGCGGCGCAGGGAGTTCGCAATGCTGAAATCGATCGGCATGACGGAGAAGGGCATGCGGAAGATGCTGAGCTACGAGTGCGTGATCTACGGACTGCGCGCGCTGCTTCTGGGTCTTCCGGTCTCGGTCGGCGTGACGTTCCTGATTCACAGGATCGTTGCGCAGGAGCTGCAGCGCGGGTTCTACGTGCCATGGCACAGCATCGCGATCGCGGTCGGCTCGGTGTTCCTCGTCGTGTTTGCAACGATGCTCTACGCGCGGAACAGGCTTAAAAAGGACAACCCAATCGACGCCTTGAAGAACGAGAATCTATAAAAGCAAAGACCTTTCGCTGCGACACCATTAAGCGCAAAACAGCCGCCGATAAAACGGCGGCTGTTCCTGTATTTCGGATTATACATATATCAGATCGTTTCTTATGATCTCTTCGATTTGGTTACGGATATTGTTGACCGCGCCGACCCACGTCATCTGATCCCTTCGTTTCAGGTCTTCGGTCACGCCTTCAGCTTTCTTCATTTGTTCGGTCAGGTTCCACATCATATCCTGCGCCTGCTCCTCGACGTCGGCAAGGTGATCGTTCAGCTTCCCGGAGAACAACAGCTCATAATACAATCCCTGCCGATGCTGTTTCAGATAGTCCCTGCGCCGTGCGCCCCATACTCCAATCGGTCTTGCCGGCGGCTCGTCCTCACCTGCAACAATGTAGTAATCGCCTACCAGTTCATACTCCAATCCGTTCTGCTCGTCCACAACAAACTTTTCCATATTCACGCCTCCTTTGCTTTTTTGCTGTCAGAATAACAGATAAAGATAAAAAATACGAATGTGAGAATATAGATTTCCATATGAAATTCATTCTCAAAGGAATTTATTTCTTTTAGCTTCCTTTACGTTTCTACGCATGTCTATAGTGAGAAGCTGATCTTTGGAATGGGAACATTCAGACGGCTGACGAAATGGTAAACAGCGACAGAGGATCAAGAAAAAACAATTAAAAATGTATTTACAAATGCAGAATCCTGTAGTACAATGTTTTTACCCTATTTAATAGGGTTACTATAAAAAGGGGGGAGCGTCGGTGCTTGGCAACATATAGAGTATATTGCGACCCGGAAGGAATGCGGGAATTATGTGCATTATCTCCGTATAACCTTAAGAAAGATATAAAGAACATTTCTGAGAAAGAGCTCAATAGTATATTAGAGGAGATTGCTAACGAACTACACTATGGTCTAAACCACCCACCTGTTAATGTTCCGCAATATTGGAGTAAGACCCGTCAGGTGCTGTATTCTAAAATACGTACAGTGGACGTTGCTCGAAATGCGGGCAAATCAAATGGATACCGCTGTATAGTTTTAATCGACAATGAGAATCAATGTGCATTTGTTCTACATATATACCGACATGGTCATGGCGAAGATGAGAATATCAGCAAGGCGGATAAGAACAAATTATGTAAACTTGTTGATGAATACACTTCTTCACTGAATAGTAAATAAAAATCGCGCATAAAATGTACTTAGTAGTGAAATAGTTTCTGAAAGGAGCTAAAAATGATTAATATAGAAAAATTATTGGAATCCAAAAGAGTAGAAGTAACATTTATAGATGTAGAAGTCAATAAGGAGTTCGTTAAAGAATTCAGACAAAACCATCATCTCACGCAAGTAGCTTTGGCCAATGTTCTTGGTGTCACTAAGAAAACAATTGAAAAATGGGAGCAAGGCACGAACAAAGTAGGAGGAAGCAGCGCGGTTCTTCTTAAATTGCTGAGTGAGAATCCAGAATTACTGAGTCAGTTATACCATGTGAAAGTGGGCGTCACAGGAAAACCTACCAATAATGACTACAAGGCAGTCAGTACGAAAGTTATTAGCACGCCGGCTACCAACAAGCCGTTTAGTATTTCAAAGCTACCGCTTGTAGCAGTGATTTAATGGAGGTTAATGTATAATGGCAAACAAAGAATGTATACTTCAGTTGTTGGATTTATACTTCTCAAAATATGATTTTCGTATGTCGAGAGAAGACAACAATAGCGAGTACAACACTTCCTTCAATGTTGAGTATGCGATTAACGAACATGATTCTTCTATAATTAAGGTTACTATTGATACGTCAATTAGTAATAGCACGAATAGCATTTCGTTAACACTTCAGACAATCGCTATCTTTAAAATTGAAAAGAACGATATAGAGGAAGCTTCGTATGAGCAGATAATGAAACAAAATACTGTGGCAATTATTTTTCCGTTCATTAGAAGTCAAATTTCTCTACTTACAACACAGCCAGGTATGCCGCCAATTATTCTTCCTCCAATGAATATTGCTGCGCTGTTGAATTCTTAATGTTTTAGACCAGTATAAAATTGCAGAAAATCCCCTGAGCTCGTTGGCTTCAGGGGTTTTTTATCCAAGCATTTTTCTTTGTACCAGTAGCAACATATTTGAAAGCCCAAGTATCCTTCGTCTGAGCTACACCTTGGTAATGTGTATGTAGCTGTCAATCAAATTGTAAACAAGTCCGTTATCAACACTCGTACCAGAAACCCCAGTATTTACTGGGGTTTCGAGCTTTTTGGGGCTCGAAAAAGGTGTTTTGATCCGTCACGCCTGCCATCGTCAAATCGCGGTTTTCAGAATTTTCCATCCTTCATTTCTCCAGTGATTACGGGCATTTCCGGACTCTTGGAGGTCGATTCGGAGGTCGGCAGAATCCGTTCGGTTGCCGTTGAACCTTGAAAAACGCCTATGATTGCGTTTGCCGAAGCGACCTTCGACGAGTAATCCAGGTGCGTGTAGATGTTGCTCGTCGTGGCAATATCGCTGTGTCCGAGCCACTCCTGAATATCCTTCAATGCCACGCCGTTCGAATACAGCATCGTCGCGCAGCTGTGCCGAAGATCGTGGAAGCGGATCTGCCGCAGCCCATGCTTCTTCAGAAACTTCGGGAATACTTCCGTCAGATAATTCGGCTTCATCAGCTCGCCCATCTCGTTGACATATACGTAATCCAGATAGTCCCTGCAATAGCTGGTCCCGCAGATTTTGCGGTTGATACGCTGCTTTTCCTTCAGGTTCAGCAAATACTCCTCAAACGGCGCAACAAGCGGGAGCGTCCGGTGAGAGGACTTGGTTTTTGTGCGATCCTTCCCGATCAGAACCTCCTTGCCATTCACCATCGTTTGAACGACCGTATGCTGAATGACAATCGTTTTGCGTTCAAAGTCGACAGCATCCCATTTGAGACCGACCACCTCGCTGCGCCGCAGACCGTAAAACGAAGCCAGAATCACCCCGAGTTCCAGGTTGGTTCCCTTAACTGCCCGGTACAGCTTTGCCAGCTCTTCCGCTTTATACGGCTTTGTCTGGAACGGCTCTTTGCGCGGGCGCTGCACCTTATCGGCGGGATTGCTTGCAATGAGGTCCGTTTTGAAGGCGTACTGCAGTGCCTTGCGGATGTTCGCGTGTCGATGGATGACAGTGTTCGTACTGACGCGATTGACGTCCATTTCGTAAGAATAGTAATCCTGGATCTGCTTTGCCGTGACCTCCCGCAGTAAAAGCTTCGGATGAAACCGGTCAAAATACGGGATGATCCTGTGACAGATCGCTTTTTCATACGAGCTGTATGTGACGTCTGTAACGCTCGTGCGCATCATTTTCAGCCAGTCCTTCAGAAATGCCGTGAACCGGATATCCGAGTCGACATTCAGACCGCTTTTCTTTGCCATGATCCGGTACCGCAGTTCTTCTTCCTTCTCCCGGCGCGCTTCGATCAGCATCGCCTCAGCGCGCTTTTTATTGCCCTTCACAGGCAGCTTCGTGGAACGGGACGGTGTCCGACGCTGCCCGTTCTCGTCTGTGTAGCTCAGAACGATGTGATAATATCCATCCTTCTCTCTGAGATGTCCTGCTACCATTTCCATAATTTGATACTCCTTTCCTGTGTAGCTGTGTACATCCGCCGCTGACACGGACAGGATACACCCTGTCCGTGCCGTCTGGCGAATCTACTGGGTTTTACCCAACGGATTTCTGGAGGTCGGTCAGGTATTCGATGACAAATACCTTCGGGATCCTGTACCGTTTGCCGATCCAGTAACTTTTGATCTCGCCGCTTTTCAGCAGACGATATACGCTTTTCGTGCTGGTGCCGCCGAGCATTTCGGAAAGCTGCTCGACGTTGACGACGTCAGGATAATCCGTGAACATCATCTTGTAGTAGTCCTGTAATTCGCGTTTCCTCATGACTGTCTCCTATCGCTCGCCGGAATCACGGCAGGCCTTTCTTTCCGGCTGACGCACTTTTGCCTGCTGTTCCAGCATCCGTACAATCGCATCCCGGATCTGATTCGGGGTATAATCCGGAAAGAAGCGTTGCAAGGTATCCAGAGGGATCTTCACCGTCTCGCGCTGATTGGGCTTTTCTTCCGCGAGAATATCGAAGATATCGTCATCCGTGAGCTGTCCTGCTACAAACAGCTTCTTCATCCGGCAGGCTTGCGAGAGCGAGGGCGTGCAATCCTCGCTCTCAATAGCCGCCAACAGCGCCTGCTGCATTTCTTCGGACAAATAGGAAAGCTCGACCGCAGGCGTGAAAGAGATCCGTCCTTCATCCACCATGGCAAGGAGTTCCGGATCCAGATACGTCAGACGGATGTACCGCTTGACCGTGTCCTTGGAAATGTCCGCCGTCTCTCCGATCAGATCAGTGCTCAACTTCGGTGCGACTTGCACCGAAGTTCTTTTGCCTTGATGCGATATGGCCTCCAGCTTCATTTTGAAAGCGAATGCTTTTTCCGAAGGCAGCAGATGCTCCCGGTGCAGATTGCTGTCCACCATCTGGATGACGGCAGCGTCGCGGTCGATGTCTACGACGATGACCGGCACTTCGGACAGCCCCGCCAGAGAAGCGGCTTTCGTCCGGCGGTGACCGGAGACGATCTCGTAATCATCCGTTCCCTCCAGGCGGCGGACAATGACCGGGGAAAGGACGCCGTTCTCACGGATACTCTCAGACAGCGCCGCAAGCGCGTCATCCTCCCGTACCTGATAGGGATGCCCTTTGAAGGGCTTCAGCCGGGAGATCGGCAGAGCAGTGATCGTGACCGCCGGGGAATCGACACACGGCGGAGCTTCCGGTGATTTCGGCTTTACGCCGAGCGCGTTCCGCACACTGTTCCAGTGCGGATTGTTCTGTAGAGTTTCTTTCATAGTGATTTACCTTTCTTTTCCATGTCGTTTTAGTTTTTGTTCCAGCGCGCGCCGTACCTCCGGCGGGATCATTTCGATCGTCGCGACAGCGCGGTCCTTCTCGGCTTGCAGGGCGTCGATCTTGCATCCCAGGGCGAACAGCTCGGTATCCTGCTCTTCCAGCAAGGCGTCCTTTTCTTTGATCGCTTCCCGCAGCGCTTTCGCCTGCTCGTCGATCAGTTTTGACTGCGCCTGCAGTTTGTAAAGATCGGGCAGAAGCTGTCCGAGCACTCTCTCAGCCTCATCTCGCTTCTTGCCCGCATTGAAGACGTTCACGTCGCTGAGCGCTTTCATGATCGCGTCATAGCTCTTGCTGGCGTTGTCCATCGCCCGAAACAGATACGGCGGAATGTGCTTCCGGTGCGTGATCGCGGACGGCAGCCCACGTTCCAGCTTCGGATAGAACCCGTGCATGTACTCGTAGAAGTCATCCTGCCATTCCGACATCCGGGCACGGTTGCCGAGGATGTCTTTTGCAGACAAACGACCGTCCTTTGTGATCGGACAGAAGCAGAGGTGCATGTGCGGCGACGTTTCGTCCATGTGGACGATCGCCGAGATCACATGCTCCTTACCGATCCGGTCGTACAGAAAAGCGGCAGCCCTTTCAAAGTACTGCCGCTGTTCCTCCGGATTCAGTTTTGAGATGAACTCGGGGGACGCCGTAAGCATCGTTTCCACCATGACAACGCTGTTGGAACGTGTCCGGCACCCGGCCTGTTCGATCATCTCCGTATACCGCTGTTTGTATTTACCGTTCGGTTCCACCAGATGGTAGTTCAGATGGGACCGG